>JAQGID010000068.1 GCA_028291405.1 Rhodospirillales bacterium
TTCGTCTCGGAAAGCGACACCGAGGTGCTGCTCCGCCTGCTGCAGCGCGAGGGCGTCACGGCGCTGCGCAAGGTCGTCGGCATGTTCGCCTTCGGCCTCTGGGATCGCGAGCGGCGCGAGCTGCTGCTCGGCCGCGACCGGCTCGGCATCAAGCCGCTCGTCTATGCCGCCCTGCCCGACGGCGGCATCGCCTTCGCCTCAGAGATCGCGGCGTTGCGCCAGCATCCCGGCATCGATCTCGCGACCGATCGCGTGGCTTTGTCCGAATACCTCGCCTGTCTCTACATACCGGCGCCGCGGACGATGCATCGCGGTATCGCCAAGCTGCCGCCCGGCCACACCTTGCTCTGGCGCGACGGTCGCGTCGCGGCGATCGCGCCGTACTGGCAGCCCAACTTCGCCGGAACGCGCGAGCCCAGCCTCGACGAGGCGGTCGAGGAGATCTTCCCGTTGCTGCGCCGAGCCGTCGCCGATTGCATGGTCGCCGACGTCCCCGTCGGCTGTTTTCTTTCCGGCGGCATCGACAGCTCGGTGATCGCCGCGCTGATGGCCGAGGAGCAGCACCGCCGCGGCGGCCCGCCGGTGCGCAGCTTCACGATGAGCTTCGACGAGCCGGCCTATGACGAGCGCAACGCCGCACGGATCGTCGCCGAGGCGATCGGCACCGAGCATACCGAGCTGCCGGCCAGCGCGCGCTTCGTCGACGGCACCGCGGCGATGGCCGAGCGCTTCGGCGAGCCCTTCGGCAATCCGACCGCACTCCTGATCGACGACCTGTCGCGGCAGGCGCGCGAGCACGTGACCGTCGCGCTGGTCGGCGACGGCGGCGACGAGGTCTTCGCCGGCTACCCGCGCTATCGCGGCGGCATGCTGGCGCAGCGCTACCGCGCCTTGCCATCCTGGCTGCGGCGGCAGATCCTGGCGCCGCTCTCGAATCTCATCCCCGAGAGCAGCAGCGGGGTTCACGGGCTGCGCCGGGCGCGCGAGTTCCTCACCGGCGCCAATCTGCCGGATGCCGAGATGTACGCCTCCTGGGTCGAGTATTTCACCCCCGGCGAGCGGCAGGCACTGCTCGGCGAGGCGGCGCCGCCGCGCAGCCCGATCGCCGATGCCTATCGCGAAGCGCCCGGCGAATCGCCGCTCGACGCGATGCAGCAGACCGATCTCACCTCATTTCTGCCGGGAAACCTCTTGTCCTACGGCGACGCCATGAGCATGGCGCATGGGCTCGAGCTGCGCCTGCCGCTGCTCGATCATCGGCTGGTCGACGCGGTCGGCCGCCTTGCGCCGTCGCTGCGCGTCGCCCAAGGCCCGAAGACGCTGCTCAAGGCGGCGGCGGCGCGGCTGCTGCCGAAAACCATCCTTGAACGGCCGAAACGCGGCTTCAACCCGCCGATGGGCGTCTGGCTGCGCCGCGACCTGGCCTCGATGGTCGCACAGCGGTTGCAGCCGGAGACGATGGCGGCCGCCGGCCTCGCCTGGCAACCGGTCGAACGTCTGCTCGCCGAGCACCACCGCGGCGGGCGCGACCATGCACTTAAGATCTGGGGATTGCTCGTCCTCGACCTTTGGCGCGAACAGGTGCAAGATTCGTAACCGAAGCTATGCACATTCTCTTCCTCACTGAGAATTTCCCGCCCGAGACGAACGCGGCCGCGACGCGCGTCTTCGAGCGCGCCGTCTATTGGGTGCGCTGGGGGCATCGCGTCACGGTGCTGACCTCGGCGCCGAACTTCCCGGACGGCAAGCTCTTCGACGGGTATCGCAACCGCTGGCGCCAGCGCGAGGTGATCGACGGGATCGAGGTCGTGCGCGTCAAGACCTTCATCACGGCGAATAGCGGCTTCCTGCTGCGCACCCTCGATTTCGTCAGCTTCATGGCCAGCGCCTTTTTCTTCGGCCTCTTCCAGAAGCGGCCGGACATCGTCGTCGCGACCTCGCCGCAATTCTTCACCGCGGTCGGCGGTTGGGCGCTTGCCGCGATGCGACGGCGACCCTTCATCTTCGAGCTCGGCGACCTCTGGCCGCGCTCGATCGTCGCCGTCGGCGCCATGCAGGGCGGCGCCCTGATCAACCTGCTCGAGCAGCTCGAGCTGTTCCTCTACCGCCGCGCCGCGGCGGTCGTCGCGCTGACCCAAGCCTTCAAGGTCGACCTCACCGGCCGCGGCATCGATCCAGCCAAGATCGTTGTCATCCGCAACGGCGTCGACCTCGCTCGCTACGCGCCGCGTCCGCGCGACAAGGTGCTCGCCGCGACAGCCGGCCTCGCCGGCAAGTTCATCATCGGCTACGTCGGCACGCATGGTCTGGCGCACGACCTCGGCAATTTGCTCGCGGCGGCCGAGCTGCTGCGCGAGGAGACGCGCCTGGCCTTCCTGCTGGTCGGCGCCGGCGCCGAGCGGCATGCGCTGATCGCCTCGGCGCGCGAGCGCCGGCTCGACAACGTCGTCTTCCTGCCGATGCAGCCGAAGGATGCGATGCCGGGCGTCTGGTCGATCTGCGACGTCGCCCTCGTCCACCTCAAGGATTCGCCGGCCTTCGCCGAGGTCATCCCCTCGAAGATGTTCGAGGCGATGGCGATGGCGAAGCCGATCCTGCTGGTCGCACCCGCTGGCGAGGCAATGAACATCCTGCTCGAGGACGGTGCCGGATTGTGGGTCCCGGCAGGGCGCCCGGAAGCCCTCGCCGAGGCGGCGTCACAGCTGTTGCAGGACGATGCTCTGCGCCAGGGTCTGACGACCCGCAGCCTCGCCGCCGCGCAGGTCCATACGCGCGAGCGTCAGGCCGAGCAGTTCATCGATTGCCTAACGCGGGTCCTGGCAAGGCCGGGAGAGTTCGGGCATCGCACAGGAGAACTCGCCGAGGAGGATTGAGCCATGCCGCGACAGAACTCGCTCCGATCATCGCTTCACCAGCTGGAGAGGGTGCGATGAGCAGCACCCGGTCCCGCGCAGCAGGATTCTGCGAGCGCTTCAACCTGCGCCTCCCGATCCTCCTGGCGCCGATGGCCGGCGCCTGCCCGCCGTCGCTCTCGGCGGCGGTCGCCAACGCCGGCGGTCTCGGCGCCTGCGGCGCGCTTCTGCTCTCGCCGGCGCAGATCGCCGCCTGGGCTACGGAATTCCGCAGCGCCAGCAACGGCGGCGTCCAGCTCAACCTGTGGATTCCCGACCCGCCGCCGGCGCGCGATGCCGCGCACGAAAGCCGGCTCCGTACTTTTCTGGGCGACTGGGGCCCGCCGGTCGCCGTCAATGCCGGCGATGCGACGCCGCCCGATTTCGCGGCGCAATGCGAGGCGCTGTTGGCCGCCGCGCCGCCGATCGTCTCCTCGATCATGGGACTTTACCCGCCCGACTTCGTGGCGCGGCTGAAGTCGCGCGGCATCAGCTGGTTCGCCAATGCCTCGACGGTCGCCGAGGCCGTCGCGGCAGAGGCCGTGGGGGCCGACGTCATCGTCGCCCAGGGCATGGAGGCTGGCGGACACCGCGGCGCCTTCGATGCCGTCGCCGCCGAGCGCCAGCTCGTCGGCCTCTTTGCGCTGCTGCCGGCAATCGTCGACGCGGTCCGGGTTCCGGTCGTCGCGACCGGCGGCATCGCCGACGCGCGCGGCATCGCCGCGGCGCTGACCCTCGGCGCCAGCGCGGCGCAGATCGGCACCGGCTTTCTGCGCTGTCCCGAGGCGAAGCTGCCGCCGGCCTGGGCGGATGCGCTGGCGACGACCCCGCCCGAGGGGACGCAGCTGACGCGCGCCTTCAGCGGCCGCGCCGGACGCGGCATCGCCACCGACTACGTCCGTGCCGCCGCGGCGCCGGAGGCGCCGGCACCGGCCCCGTACCCCGTCCAGCGCGCGCTGACCGCCCCGATGCGCACCGCCGCGGCTGAGGCCGGCGACATCCAGCGCATGCAGGCCTGGGCCGGCCAATCGGCGGCGCTGGCGCGCGCCGAGCCGGCGGCGCAATTGACGGTACGTCTGTGGGAAGAGGCCCAGGCGCTGCTGCCGTGAGGGTTCTTGCGCGAACAATCGATCCCGGTCGAAAGAATGCGATTATCGCGTCGGCGTCACACGCATCTCATCATGGCCGGGCTTGACCCGGCCATCGACGTCTCTCCGACACGGTAAAAAAAGGCGTGGATGCCCGGGTCGAGCCCGGGCATGACGATTGAGAATTGTCGAACTGCTGTAGGTCGACAACCGACTTCGCTCAACCGGACGACCGTGGGTCAAGCCCGGTGATGACGAGAGATGTTCTCAGAGCCCTAGAGCGCGATACCGCCTATCCGGCAGCGGCGCGGATTCCGAGCGTCTCCGCGGTGATCTCGAACGAGCGCAGCCGCGCTGCGTGGTCGAAGATCTGCGCCGTGATCATCAGCTCGTCGGCACCCGTCTCGGCGACGAAACGCTCGACACCGTGCCGCACCGTGTCGGGCGAGCCAACGACGCTGCACGACAGCGTATGCGCCAGCAAGGCTTGCTCGGGCGGCGAGAGACGCGACTCGAAATCAGCGACCGGCGGCGGCAACGGTCCCGGCCGCCCCTGGCGAAGATTGAGAAAGGCCTGCTGCAGCGAGGTGAAGAGACGCCGCGCCTCATCATCGCTGTCGGCGGCGAAGACGTTCAAGCCCAGCATGACGTAGGGCTCGGGATTGGCCTCGCTCGGCCGGAAGCGCTGGCGGTAGATCGCGATGGCATTCATCATCTGCTCCGGCGCAAAATGCGAGGCGAAGGCGAAGGGCAGCCCGAGTGCCGCCGCCAGCTGGGCGCCGTATGTTGACGAGCCGAGGATCCAGATCGGCACGTTGAGCCCGCTGCCCGGTACCGCTCGCACCTGCTGACCCGGCGACGGCGGCGCGAAATAGGACATCAGCTCGACGACGTCCTGGGGAAACGCATCGGGATCGCCGCTCAGGCTGCGGCGGAGCGCCCGCGCCGTGATCTGGTCCGAGCCCGGCGCCCTGCCGATACCGAGGTCGATTCGACCAGGGTAAAGCGCTTCGAGCGTCCCGAACTGCTCGGCGATCACCAGCGGCGCATGGTTGGGCAGCATGATGCCGCCGGCGCCGACTCGGATGCGCTCGGTCCCGCCGGCGACGAGGCCGATCACCACAGCGGTCGCCGCGCTGGCGATGCCCGTCATGTTGTGGTGCTCGGCAAGCCAATAACGGTTGTACCCCCACCCCTCGGCACGGCGCGCGAGGTCGAGGGTGTTGTGCAAGGCCTGGCCGGCATTGCCGCCCTGGGTGATCGGCGAGAGGTCGAGAACGGAGATCGGGGTCATCGGTCCAATATAGGGCGGTGCAGCGCTCGTCCAAGGCGTCGAATGCGTGACCGGCCGCGATATCGTCGGCTATGCTGCGCCACCACACTCGCCGAGGATCCTTCCGCCGCAATGCCCCCTTCCTCCGACACGCTCGCCACGCTCGACAAGCTCAAGTCGCGCATCGAGGCGCTGCGCGCCAAGACGACCGCCAACGGCTGCACCGAGGACGAGGCGATCGCAGCCGCGGCGAAGGTCGCCGAGCTGCTCGACCGCTACGATCTGTCGCTCAGCGACGTCGAGATCCGCGACGAGCAATGCCAGCAGCTCGTCTACGAGACCTGGCGGAAGAAGCGCGTCCCGCTCGACGGCTGCGTCGGCGCCGTCGCCGATTTCTGCGATTGCCGCGTGTGGCGCGAAAAGAATCCCGATGGCGCCTTCCGCTACGTCTTTTTCGGGCTGCGCGCCGACGTCGCGGTCGCGCATTATCTGACCGATCTGATCGACACCGCGGTGCGCACCGAGCAGGGAAGGTTCAAGATCTCGCGCGCCTATCGCCGCTTCCGCCACAACGAGCGGCATCTCGCCAACGCGTCCTTCGCGATGGGCATGATCACCTCGATCGCCGCCAAGCTGACCGCGATGAAGCAGGCCCGCGATACCGCCAACCGCAGCAGCGGGCGCGACCTCGTCCTCGTCAAATCCTCGGTCGTCGACGCCGAGATGGCAAAGCTCGACCTCACCCTGCGGAGCGTGCGCGGCGCCAGCCGGATGGTTTCGATGGACGCCTACGACGCCGGCAGCGCCGCCGGCGCGGCGCTCGCGATCAATCCGGGGATCGGCAACGCAACGTAAGCGCAAGCCGCACGGCGCGACATCGGGGTACCGCGCGAGCCTATGGTGAACCGATCCTTTGCCGGGCGAGCAGCGGTCCGTAGCCGACGGCGAACAAGATGAATGCCAAAGCCCAGGAGCCGCCGGCAAGCTGCAGCAGAAGCAAGCTCCAACCTGGCTCGAAGGCGGCAGCGATGCGCGCCGAAGCCGCGATCACGACGGCGGCGCAGATCACGATGGTCAGCGGATCGGCTGATAATTTTCGGCCGGTATGGCCGAGGCTGACGCGCGTCATCATCGCCAATGTCATGGTTCCGATCGCGCCGGCCGTCCAGGCGTGAGTCGCTGCGCTGGCGGGGATTTCGAGCGGGAAGAGGATACTGCCACCGAGCAGCAGGAACCCGAGCGGTACGAATGCATAGCCGAGATGCAGGATGAGGAGCAGAGGATTTCGGAGCGTCCGGTAGCCGGCCCATCGCGCCAGCCTCAGCGCATGGGCGATGCCGGCGATCAGTATCAGGGCCGCCGTCGTCGCCAGTTCGGGCAACGCGATCCATACGACGAGCGCTAACGTCGAAACGAGCAGCGACCCGAAATCGAAAGCTCCCGGTTGCGCTGGAAGCGGTCCGGGATTCTCGCGCGCGAGCCAGTTGCGCGTGAAGCTTGGAATGACGCGTCCGCCGATCAGCGTGATCAGTGCGATCGCGGCAGCGATACCGACTCGCCTTCCTAGATCTGCCGAGCCGCTTCGACCGGCCTCGATGTGGAAGATGATGTTCCCGGCGATGAAGACGATGACCATGCCGATCGGCGCGAGATTCCGCCAATTGCGGGCCAGGACCACCTCGCGCGTTGCCGCGGCCGCCATTAGGACGAGGAACACGGTGTCGATCACGGCCGCCGGCGCCGAACCGATCACCGCCGAGAAACCGATTGCCAGCCGACCGGCCAGCCAGATCGCGACGAGGAAGGCCAACGGCCATCCGCGAAGCGGCGGCCGACCGGTCCAGTTCGGAATGGCCGTCAGCAGGAACCCGGCGATGATAGCGGGAAGATATCCGTAGAGCATCTCGTGGACATGCCAGTCGACTGGCGAGAAGCTGGTCGGAATTTGGAGATCGCCGAAGAACAGCGGAAGCCAGATCACGATTCCGAAGGCCGCGTAGATTGCGCCGGCGAGGAAGAATGGCCTGAAGCCTAAGCTGAAAATGGCAGGACCTGGCTAAATTGCGGCGGGCAGAGCGTTGGTCGCCGAGCAGTTCGGGTTCCGCAGAACCTCCTGGGCCGTAGCATACTTCGGCCGCGGGGCGTCGGGGTAGGGTGGCCTACCAGGGACTGCATGAGGACAAACCGACAAGCGAGGTCCGGCGACCGGTGCCGGGCTGCGGCGCGACATCGTCAGCCAAACTCCGGAAAGCGGCCGAGCCGCACGAGATATTCGGGCTCCGCGTAATCGCCAGCCTCGGGATCGGCAACCTGCTTCACGACGTCGACGCCGAGGACCTTCTCGGTCGCCATCAGCTTCTCCGCTCGGATGCGCGCGTTCTGTTCGCTCGGGCTCTGAATCTGTTCGCCGACCTTCAGCGCGCCGCGCGCTCCGGCAACGTAGCTCACGACGATGAAGGTCGCCTTCGGACCGCCCTTGTCTTCTGCCATGGCATTTCCTTGCGTCGCGTCACTGTGGCGCCGGGTCGGATGATCGCGGCACGTCCGCCCAGTGTCAAACGGCTGACGGCGCGTGCCCGCCGACGCTCAATTCGGGCCCTCGTATCAGGTATTCTGACTACGTGAGATCGCGCGCTATAGTAATCCGGCGATTCGGTGGTCAACTTTGCCGACATCGTCGTGATGTGGAGAACCTTCGTATGGACGACGACAGCAAGAACTTTGACGCGCCGCTCAGTGCTTTGTGGCCCGAGAGCTTGGCGGCCGGGACGGACAGCGGTGCGCCGCGCGATGGGCGCCGCGCCATATTGGTGGGAGGCGTCGCCGCCGCTCCGCTCTTCATCACTCTTGCCAGCCGCTCCGCACTCGCGGCCTCGACCGCATGCACCATTTCCGGCATGACGTCCGGCATCGGTTCCAACCATCTCCCGCCGGCGATTGGTGGCTGCGGCTCACCACCGAGCTGCTGGGCGACCAGGGTCGCGGATTGGAGAGGCGGCTTCTTCCAGTCGACCAGCTTTATCGCGACGTTCATGAACGGCGTCTCGTCGCAAATGTCGTATCCCGCCAGTTCTGACAGCTTCGACTCGTGTCTCACCGGAACGCCGACCGGGATCGTCGTCAACTACCCGGGCCGTAAGGCGACCAGCCCGCCGGAGCTACCAGCCCAATGCGTGGCCGCAGCGCTCAATGCTGCCCTCTTCGGCAGCGACAACACAGCCAATGGCGGGGCTGACTACTACAATCATGGCAGCACTTATACCAAGTCCCGCTGATTAACACTTATACGCCCAATCGCGAAGACCGATGGACATGACAGTCCAGGGTTGATTGACGAGTTTGTCCCAAGCGAAGCAGCAGTGGTCGAGGATATCGTCGTA
>JAQGID010000082.1 GCA_028291405.1 Rhodospirillales bacterium
GGAAACCAGAGCCAGGGTTCTTGCGGGTCGAACAACAGGAGCCCATGCCGCTTCGCCATCGCGAGAACCTCCGTCGCCACCTCGCCGACGCGATCGGAAACGATGCTCATCACCACCGAGGCGCCCGCCGGGCTGAGCGTCGTCGCCCAGGGCGAGTCTTCCGGTGCCGGCGCCTTATTGCGCAGCGCCTCGAAAAAAGCCGCCGAGGCTGCTGGGTCGGATGACCGCGCCTGCTGCTCTTCCGGCGTCTCCAGCATCACCGCGGGCGGCGCGTCGAGATCGGCCGGCGGATCGTCCGGACTCCGCAGGTCCGGGAAGCGCGCGACCAGTTCCTGCCAAAACGCGTCGAATTCCGGTCGACGCCGGACGAAAACGCGATTGCGGTTGAGACTAACGTAAAATTGCCCCGCCTCTTCACTGGTCAGCGGGACGTCGCTATACCAGACGCCAAGATCGAAACTCACAGACCGTCTCCTCTCACAGGTCGCTCGATATCTTGGAACATACCGTGAACAATCGTACGTTGCAAGACCCTTCTGCACGACTCGCGGAGGTTGATTGCTGGATCTTCGATCTCGACAACACGATCTACCCGGCCTCGTGCAGCCTGTTCGAGCAGATCCACGACAAGATGGGCGAGTTCATCGCCCGCGAGCTCAAGGTGGATCGCGACGAGGCCTATCGCATTCAGAAGACGCTGTTCCGCGAGCACGGCACGACCTTGCGCGGGCTGATGACGGTCTATGGACTGCCGCCCGAGGGCTTCCTGGAGCATGTCCATCAGGTCGATTTGTCGCGCATTCCGCCGGACCCGAATTTCGTCGCGGCGCTGGCTTCCCTGCCGGGCCGCAAGCTCATCTTCACCAACGGCACGCTGCGCCACGCGGAGAACGTCCTCAGCCATCTCGGCATCGGGGCGCATTTCGACGGCATCTGGGACATCGCCGCCTGCGGCTACGTGCCCAAGCCCGATCCCGCCGGCTACGATGCTTTCGTCCGCCGCTTCGGCATCGTGCCGCAGCGCGCCGCGATGATCGAGGACATGGCCAAGAACCTGGCGCCGGCGGCGGCGCTCGGCATGACGACCGTGTGGCTGCGCGGCACGCTCGACTGGGCGCGCGAGGGCTCCGAGCTGGACCACGTGCACCACGTCGTCGACGCGCTCGCGCCATGGCTCGCCGCGGTCGCCGCCTCGCGGGCTTCGCCGAGCCGGCGCCGCGATTGACACCTGCGGCTTCACTGCCGCATGTTCCCGGCCTCTCCGCCGCAATCGAGACATCGCCCGCCATGACCGACGCCCAGCTCGAATCCGCCATCGACGCCGCCTGGGAGGCGCGCGATTCCGTCAACGCGAGGACGACCGGCGCGGTGCGCGATTCGGTCGACGCGGCGCTGGCCGCACTCGATTCCGGCAGGCTGCGCGTCGCCGACAAGGCGCCGAGCGGTAAAGAGGGCGGCAGCTGGCGCATCCATCAATGGCTGAAGAAGGCGGTGCTGCTGTCCTTCCGCCTCAACGACAACACGCTCATCCCGCACGGGCCGGGCAAGACGGCGTCGTGGTTCGACAAGGTCGCCTCGAAATTCGAGGGCTGGGACGAGGCGCATTTCCGCGACGCCGGGTTCCGCGCCGTGCCGAACTGCGTCGTGCGCCACTCGGCCTTCATCGCGCCGGGCGTCATTCTGATGCCGAGCTTCGTCAACGTCGGCGCCTATGTCGACAGCGGCACGATGATCGACACCTGGGCGACGGTCGGCTCCTGCGCCCAGATCGGCAAGAACTGTCACATCTCCGGCGGCGTCGGCATCGGCGGCGTGCTCGAGCCGCTGCAGGCCGGGCCGGTGATCATCGAGGACAATTGCTTCATCGGCGCTCGCAGCGAGGTCGCCGAGGGCGTCGTCGTCGAGACCGGCGCGGTGCTCTCGATGGGCGTCTTCATCGGCGCCTCGACCAAGATCGTCGACCGCGCCACCGGCGAGATCCACATCGGCCGCGTCCCCGCCTATTCCGTCGTCGTCCCCGGCGCCATGCCGGGCGGCAATTTGCCCGACGGCAAGCCGGGGCCGAGCCTCTACTGCGCCGTCATCGTCAAGCGCGTCGACGAGCGGACGCGGTCGAAGACCTCGATCAACGAACTCCTGCGCGACTGATGGGCGCGGCGGCTGCGGCACCGATCGACGCGGTCGAGCTCGCGCAGGCGCTGATCCGCCGGCCGAGCGTGACGCCGCTCGACGAGGGCGCGATCGATCTGCTCGCCCAGCGCCTCGAGGCGCTCGGCTTCGCCTGTCACCGCCTGGTCTTCTCCGAGCCCGGGACGGACGACGTCGTCAATCTCTACGCCCGCCTCGGGACGAGTGGTCGCAATTTCTGTTTCGCCGGCCATACCGACGTCGTGCCCTCCGGCGCGCCGCAGGGTTGGACCGTAGAGCCCTTCTCGGCCGCCGTGAAGGACGGCCAGATCTGGGGCCGCGGCGCCGTCGACATGAAGGGCGCGATCGCCTGTTTCGTCGCCGCCGTATCGCGGTTCCTGGCATCGCGGGGCGGCGCCTTCGACGGCTCGCTCAGCCTCCTCATCACCGGCGACGAGGAAGGCATCTCGATCAACGGCACGAAGAAGGTGCTGTCCTGGCTGAAGGAACGCGGCGAGACGCTCGACGCCTGCATCGTCGGCGAGCCGACCAATGCCGCGGCGCTGGGCGACATGATCAAGATCGGCCGCCGCGGCAGCCTCACCGGCACGCTGACCGTGCAGGGGACGCAAGGCCACACCGCCTATCCGCATCTCGCGGACAATCCCGTCCACCGGATCGTCGCGATGCTGCACGCGCTGACCGCCGCGCCGATGGATCAGGGCACGGCGCATTTCCAGCCTTCGACCCTGCAGGTCTCGACGATCGACGTCGGCAACCCGGCGTCGAACGTCATCCCGGGCGAGGCGCGCGCCGTCTTCAACATCCGCTTCAACGATGCCTGGACGAGCGACACGCTGCGCCCCTGGCTGACGGAGAAGCTTGACGCGGTCGGCGGCCGCTACGAGCTCAAGATCCATGTCAGCGGCGAATCCTTCGTGACGCCGCCCGGCATCGTCAGCGAGATCCTGACCGCGGCGATCGCGCAGCGCACCGGCCGGACGCCGGACCTCAGCACGACCGGCGGCACCTCGGATGCGCGCTTCATCCAGGCGTTCTGCCCAACCGCCGAGTTCGGCCTCGTCGGTCTGACGATGCACAAGGTCGACGAGCGCGTCGATCTCGCCGACATCGCCGCCTTGACCGACATCTATGAGAACGTGCTCGACCGCTACTTCGCGCGCGTCTGAGCGATGACGGCCGCGAGCGAGACTTCGACCGCGCTTCACGGGGCCTGGCGCCTGGCGCGGCTCGATCCCCGCGGCATGGCGTTCTTCGACCGCAGCGCCGCCGGCTTCTGGCACTCGTATCGCGCCGCGGTCATCCTCTATCCGGTGTTCCTGATCCTGCTTCTCCTGCCGAGCGCCGGCGGTGAAGCGCCGGCGCCCGACGCCGACTGGTTCCGCATCATCCTCGTCGAGACGATCGGCTACGTCATCGGCTGGACGGGGTTTCCGTTGCTGATGCTGCCGCTGACGCGGTTCCTCGACTGCGAAGCGCGCTGGCTCGACTACATCGTCGCCTACAACTGGTCGCAGGTGCTGCAAGGCAGCGTGCTGCTGGCGAGCAGCCTGCTCATCGCGAGCAACCTGCTGCCGGATCCGCTGGCGGGCGGCATCGCGGTCGCCGCCTCCGTCGCGGTGCTGCTCTACGGTTGGTTCATCGCGCGCGTCGCGCTCGGCATCAGCCCGACTGCGGCGATCGTGGTCGTGCTGGTCGACCAGGTCTTCGCCATCTTCATCAGCCGCATCGTCCAGGCGCTGCACTGATCGGCGAGGGCTCGCGCATGATCACGCGGCGGATCGTCCTCGCCCTCGGCCTGTCGCAGCTGATCTGCTGGGGCATCTCCTATTACCTGATCGGCGGCTTCGGCGATCGCATGGCGCGCGACCTCGGCTGGTCGCAGTCAATCGTCTACGGCGGCTTTACCGCCGCGCTCGTCGTCATGGGACTGACCTCGCCGCTGATCGGCCGGACGATCGACCGGATCGGCGGACGGCAGGTGATGGTCGCCGGCTCGCTGCTGCTGGCGCTGGGCTGCGCCGGTCTCGCGGTCTCGCGCGGCATCGTCGGCTATTACGCGTCGTGGTGCTGCCTCGGCATCGCGATGCGGCTGACGCTCTACGACGCCGCCTTCGCCGTGCTGGCGCGGCTGGGCGGCGCCGCCGCGAAACGGCCGATGGCGCAGATCACCCTGCTCGGCGGCCTCGCCTCGACGGTGCTCTGGCCGATCGGCAATCTCCTCGCGGCGCACTGGGGCTGGCGCGGCGCGCTGCTCTGCTACGCCGGCTTCGCCCTGCTGACGATTCCGCTGCATCTCGCGATCCCGAGCGGCCGCCAAGACGATCTGCCGCGCCGGCCGGGCGCCGCCGGGGCGACGGGCGGCAGCGAGACGGCGTTCTCCCTCGCCGGGCTCCTCTACGTCGTCATCGTGACGCTGAGCAATATCCTCAACGCCGGCATGTCGGCGCATATGATCCCGATCATGAACGGGCTCGGCATGGCGGCGGGCGTCGCCGTCTGGGTCGCGACGCTGCGCGGCATCGGCCAATCCTCGGCGCGGCTCTGCGAGGTCATGTTCGGACAGAGCCTCAGCCCCCTCGCCCTCGCGGCGATCGCCAGCAGCATCCTGCCGCTCTGTTTCCTCGCCGGATTGTTCAGCGGCGAGATGGCATTCGCCGGCATCGCCTTCGCTCTGCTCTACGGCGTCGGCAACGGGCTCATCACCATCGTGCGCGGCACCATGCCGCTCGTGCTGTTCGACCACCGGACCTACGGCGCGACGGTCGGACGGCTGCTGACGCCGAGCTTCCTGCTCTCGGCGGCAGCGCCGCTCGCCTATGCGGTCGTCATCGAGCGGTTCGGCGATGCCGCCGCCCTGATCCTCTCCGCCGTCATGGGCGCGATCATCTTCGCCGCGGCGCTGCTGCTGTGGCTGCGGTTCCGCGAGGATGCACCGTCGCGGCGAGCCTCGATCACCCCGGCAGGAGAGTAGGAAGGCCGAAGGCCGCAAAAAGATCCGGGCCCTTGAAGCTCGTCACGGCGGCGATCGCGGCACCGTCCAGGGCAAGCAGCTGGACCGAATGGGCCCGCCACGCCGACCCGCTCTGGGCGCGGCTGTAGACGGCGAAGGCCGGCTGCCGATTGGCAGCGGTGGGAACGAGGCGGAAGCTTTCGTAGTGCGGCCAGGCCGATGCGAAGAAGAAACGGATCGCCGCTCTCCCCTGATACCACTCCCGCCACGGCGGCATGCTGTAGACCGCGTCGTCGCGGAGCAGCGCGACGAAGCCGTCGAGATCGGCATCCTCCCAGGCGCGCAAGTAGCGATCGAGCAGGATGCGCTGCCCGTCGTCGGGCACCGCCTGCACCGTCGGCCGACCGGCGGGAAATTGCGTTGCCAGCGTCGCGCGGGCGCGCTGCACGGCGCTGTTGACCGACGCGACCGAGGACTCGAGCAGCCCGGCCGTCTCGCCGGCCGACCAGCCGATGACGTCGCAGAGCAGGAGCACGGCGCGCTGCCGCGGCGGCAGATGCTGGATCGCCGCGACGAAGGCGAGCGGCACCGCCTCGTGCATCTCGTAGCGTGCCTCGGGGCCCGGCTGCGCATCGGCGATGCCTTCGAGCCCGCCGTCGGGATAGGGCTCGAGCCAGGCGATCTCGGTCGTCGGCTGACCCTGCGGCATGCGATCCGCGGGCGCCCCCAACGCCTCGGGGAGCACGCGGCGTCGGCTGCCGCGCGCCGCGATCGCGTTCAGGCAGGCATTGGTCGCGATCCGGTAGAGCCAGCCGCGCAGCTGGCCGCGCCCCTCGAACCCGGCGATGCCGCGCCAGGCGCGCAGGTAGGTCTCCTGGACGAGGTCGTCGGCATCATGGAAGGAGCCGAGCATGCGGTAGCAATGCAGCCGCAGCTCGCGTCGATAGGGTTCGGCGAGACGTTGAAACGTATCGCGGTCCGGCGCATCGGTGACGCTCATGCCGATCGCGCGAGCTCCTTTCTACGGCACCGCATCGATGCCCGTCCCGGAGACGATGAACAGATTTCCCGGCCGCGCATTGGGCTCCGCCGCAAATTCGACGACCGCCCTGGCGACGTCCTCCGCCGTCTGCGGCGCCGTCATGCCCTTGATGAACTCCGCCGCCGGGATCCCGAGGTAACGGGCATAGCCGTCGACGGCGGCTTTCCCGCCCGCCGTGTCCGGCATCGGGCTCTTCGGCGCCACCGCGAGAAACCGCAGGCCGAGTTTGAGCCGATCCGATTCCTTTTGGCAATAATTCGCCATGAACATTTGCATCCGCTTGGCCCCGGCATAGCCGCCCGAGATCGGGGAGCCTCCCAGCGCGGCGCCGCTCGAGATGAGGATGACCGTCGTGCCGGGCGGCAGCGGCAGGCGGAGCGCCGCCTTGCAGAACAGGAACGACGCCTTGACGTCGTTGTCCCAGACGCCCGAGAACGCTTCCCAGCTAAGCTCGTGGATCGGCGAGCCGGTACGCGGGGCGCCGCCGCACAATACCAGCACGTCCGGCCGCAACGCCGCGAAGACGGTCGCCGGCGCCGCCTCGCCGGTGGCGTCGAGCGCGAGCGTGGCGATTGCCGGCATCTCCTCGGCGAGATGCGCCAGGGATTCCGCGCCTCGGGAGACCGCGAGCACCTCTGCCCCGGCGGCATGGGCGGCGGTGACGATCGCGCGCCCCACCCCCCGGCTGCCGCCAACCACCACGACCTTCTTGCCGTTCAACGCCGCCATCGCCGACCTCCTGAGCTGCACATGCGCCTTCGAGGAGTAAGACAGCTGATGCGGCGCAAACTCATCGGTCCGGCGGACGCGATGGCGGTATTCTCCGAGGAAGTTCGCCTAATACTCGACCCGGACCAGGTACAGGCCCTCGGCCGGCGCGGTCGGGCCGCCGCGGCGGCGGTCGCGCGCGGCGAGGGCGGCAGCGACGTCGGCAGCGGTCCATTTTCCGGCACCGACCAGCTTGAGGGTTCCGACCATGTTGCGGACCTGGTGGTGCAGGAAGGAGCGCGCCTCGGCGATCACCTGGATCTCGTCGCCGACCCGCACGACGTCGAGGCGGTCGAGCGTCTTGACCGGCGATTTCGCCTGGCACAGCGAATCGCGGAAGCTGGTGAAATCGTGTTTGCCGAGCAGCAGCCGGGCCGCCGCGTGCATCGCCTCGGCGTCGAGCGGCGGCGCGACGTGCCAGACGCGGTTGCGGTCGAGCGCGAGCGGGGCGCGGCGGTTGACGATGCGGTAGAGATAGGCACGGCCGATCGCCGAGCGGCGGGCGTCGAACTCCGGCGCGGCGCGCGCGACGGCGACGACGGCGATCGCCGCCGGCCGCACGTGGTAGTTCAGCGCGCCGAGGATCTCCTCGGGGGTGGCGTCGCGCGTCAGGTCGAGATGCGCCACCTGGCCGAAGGCATGGACGCCCGCATCGGTGCGCCCGGCGCCGTGCACCCGCGCCGCCTCGCCGCAGAACCGCTCGACCGCGGTCTCGAGAATCTCCTGCACCGCGAGCCCGTTCGCCTGACGCTGCCAGCCGACGAGTCCGGTGCCGTCGTACTCGATGGTCAGGCGGTAGCGGGGCATGGCAGCACGGTACCGGCGGCGATCGGAAAGCCGCGCAGGAAGGCGCCGGTCTCGGCCGGCGCGCGGCCGGGCCGCTGCAGCGCGAGCGGCCGCAGCGCGCCGTCGCCGCAGGCGATCGCGAGACCATCGTCGAGGACCGTGCCTGGAGCCGCCGCCGCAGCGCCGGCGACGAGCTCCGCCGCCGCCAGCAGCTTGATGCGCTCGCCGCCGTGCTCGAACCACGGGCCGGGCCAGGGGTTGAGGGCGCGTACCGCGCGCTCGAGCGCCACCGCCGGCTGGCGCCAGTCGAGTCGCGCCTCTTCGCGCGTCAGCTTGGCGGCGTAGGTGACGCCCTCCTCCGATTGCGGCTGCGGCGCGATCTGGCCGGCCGCGAGACCGGCGAGCGCCTCGACGACGAGCCGCGCACCGAGCTCCGCCAGCGTCTCGTGCAGCGTCGTCGCCGTCGTGTCCGCGTCGAGCGGGACCCGCCCGGCCAACAGCATCGGCCCGGTGTCGAGCCCGGCCGCCATCTGCATGATCGTGACGCCGCTCTCGGCATCGCCGGCGAGGATGGCCCGCTGGATGGGAGCGGCGCCGCGCCAGCGCGGCAGCAGCGACGCGTGGATATTGATGCAGCCGAGCCGCGGCGCGGCGAGGATCGGCGGCGGCAGGATGAGCCCGTAGGCGGCGACCACGGCGGCATCGAGGGCGAGGGCCGCGAACTCGTGCTGGATCGTCGGGTCGCGCAGCCCCGTTGGGTGCCGCACCACGATGCCGCGCGCCGCGGCGAAATCCTGGACGGGCGAGGGCTTGACCTGATGGCCGCGGCCGGTCGGCCGCGGCGGCTGGCAGTAGACCGCGGCGATCTCGTGCCCGGCGGCGATCAGCGCGGCGAGGCTGGGAACCGCGAAATCCGGCGTTCCCATGAACGCGAGGCGCAGCGGGGCGGTCACCGGCGCACCGCCGCGCTCGTCACGCCGGCTCGGGGACCTTGCTGCGTTTCAGCTTGGCCAGCTTGCGCAGGATGATGTTGCGCTTCAGCGGCGAGATGTGGTCGACGAAGAGGACGCCCTGGAGATGATCCATCTCGTGCTGGATGACGGTCGCGAGCAGCCCGTCGGCGTGCAGTTCGCGGATCTCGTTCTGGTGGTCGAGGTAGCGCACCCGGACTTCCCTGGGGCGCGTCACATCGGCGTAATGCTCGGGCAGCGACAGGCATCCCTCGTTGTAGGTCGTCTCCTCGTCGGAACGCCACAAGATCTCTGGGTTCGCCATGCGGAGCGGCTGCTTGGGCTCGTCGTCGTGCGCAATGTCAATCACGATGATGCGGCGCGCATCGCCGACCTGCGGCGCCGCGAGGCCGATGCCGGGCGCCGCATACATCGTCTCGAGCATGTCGTCCATCAAGCGGCGCACCTCGTCGTCGACGATGTCGACGTGTTTCGCCTTGACCTTGAGCCGGGGATCGGGAGCGACGAGAACGTTGAGGAGCGCCATCTTGGAATCGTCTTAATCGAGAGTTTGCCAATCCGTTAGGTATGCGGTCGCCGCGGCATCGTCAAGCTCGCACGGCAGGGCGGCGCCTTCGGCTGGCCGGTGCGGCCGGCGCCTGCTCGACGAGCGCTTCACGTTCCTGTTTTGTGCGAGTAGTATGGCGACGTACAAGATACAGCGTACGAAACAGGGGTTGATCGAAGATATGGAGCTCGTCACGACCGGCGCCGTCCTGCTGGCGATCGCCGCGGTGCTCATCGCGGTCCTGGTAACGCGGGCCAGCAGCACGCGCGAACGCGTCGTCGCCCAGACCCGCCTCGCCGAGGCCGAGCGAAGCATCGCGACGCTCACCGCCGAACGCGACGCGGCGCGGGCCGCCGAGGCGGCGGCTTCGCAGGAGCTCGCGGCATCGCGCCAGCGCCTCCGCGACCACGACGAGCAACTCGCCGATTTCGCGCGGCTCAAGGAAGAGTTCCTGACCGTGACGCGCGCGGCGGTGCTGAGCACCGGGCAGGAGCTGTCCTCGAAGCTGCTCGCCGACCACAAGCGCGAGAACGAGGCGGCGAAGCTGCAGGGCGAGGAGCAGGTCAAGAAGGCGGCCGAGCACCTCCTCAAGCAGGTCGAGCAGGTCACCGCGACGGTGGCGCAGCTGCATGGCCGCGTCGCCACCGACGGGCAGCGGCTCGAGACGGTGATGCGCGCCCTCTCCAGCCCCGGCGGTGCCGGGCAGTTCGCCGAGATCGGCCTCGCCAACACGTTGAAATCCTTTGGCCTCGAGGAAGGCCGCGACTTCGCCCTGCAGCATACCACCGCCGATGCCGAGACCGGACGGCGGCTGCGGCCGGACGCCGTCGTCTTCCTGCCGGGCAACAACGTCCTGGTGATCGATTGCAAGGCCTCGAAGTTCCTCCTCGACATCGCCGAGGCCGAGGGCACCGAGGCGGCGGCGGGCGCCTACCAGAACCTGGCGCGGACGATGAACCAGCATTTGAAGGCGCTGGCCGAGAAGGATTATGCGAGCGCTGTCACCGCCGCCTATCGCAAGGCCGGCTTCGCCGATCCGATCGCCCGCGTCCTCAGCGTCATGTACCTGCCCAACGAGGGCGCCATCGAGAAGCTGCACAGTATCGATCCCGGCTTCACGCAGCGCGCCGCCGGCGTCCAAATCATTCCGGCCGGCCCGGCCGGCCTCGCCTGCATCATCGGATTCGCCTCCACCGAGATCAGCCTGTCGCGGCAGATCGAGAACCGCGAGCAGATCGTCGAGACGACCCGGGCCTTGCTCGACGCCGTGACGATCGTCCTCGGCCATGCCGTTGGGGTCGGCCGCGGCATCAAGGCGGCCGCCGAGGGGTTCGAGAAATTGTCGCGCTCGGTCAACCGCACGCTGCTGCCGCGCGCCCGCAAGCTCGCCCAACTCGGCGTCCAGCCGGGCAAGCCGCTGCCGGGCAATCTCGCCGCCTACCAGGTCATGACCACGGAGAGCGATTTCGACGGCGAAGCCGAGGAGATCGGCGAGTCTCCGCCGGAGCTGACGCTGCTGACGCAACGCGCCGGGATGTGATTCGGCGCATCGACGCGCCTTGTCCGATGGGATTAATACGATCCGGGCATGGTTTTTCTAAATCGGCCAAATATTTCGGTCAATTCAGTCCGCCATGGGAATAAATCCCCGAAGCAGAGCGCATCGGAGCAGGTTTTTATTGCACTTACGCCGGTTCGAACGCAAAAATATTGACGTTGAACGCGTCCGCGCCCAAGTACGGCTCAGGTACGCGTAAGCAGAAGACCCGCTGAATAAAATATTAATAACTATGACGCGAGAGCGCAATGGGACAACTCGGTTACAGGATGCTGTATCAGCAGCCCGGGGTCGTCATCGACATTGACGGCCGAGAGGTCGGCAAGGTTCTAGTTCTCGACGGTAAATGGGTCGTCGACCGATGGGAGGGCCCGTCACTCGACCACCCGGCAGCGTTCAAGTCGTTCAGCGCGTTCATGGTCCACGCGACCGAAAAGGTCCGCCGCTCGGCAGCGAAGGCGCTGGCAGCACGACCGGTCATGGCGATGACGCCTGCCCCAGTCGCCGCGCCCGCGCCGCAGCGTGCCGCCGAACCGCGCCCAAGCGAGAAAAGCGGCATGGTCGTCGCGGCGGCGGCAAAGCCGGAACCGGTTGCGGCGGCCGCCATTGCCGCCGCTCTGATCAGCTCTGCTCCGGTTACTCCCGCTCCAGTTACCCTTGCTCCGGTTGCCCCCGCTCCGATCGTCGCCAAGCCCCTTGCCCGCAAGCCCGTCGCCAACATCGCGGCAGCGCCGCGCAGCGCGACGCCCGTCGAGCGAGCCCGCGTCGTCGCGGCGCAGCGCAGCCCGAGCTCGTCGAAGAGCGTCGCCAAGGCCGCACAACCCGCTCGTCGCGCGGCGCCGGTCCCGGTGGCGAAGCCGAAGTCCAACACCGCGCCGCCGCAGAAAGGCAAATCGAGCGGCGCCAAGGCGAGCCGCTTTGCGGCCGCAGCCGTCGCGACGCGCCATGTCAAGGCGAAGCCGGCACCGGCCCGCCCGGCTGCCAAGGTCAAGGCAGGCAGCGCGAAGAGTGCGCGCACGCCGACGCGCGCCGCGACGAGGTCGACCGCGGCGGCCCGTTCGACCGTCGCGACGCAGCACAGCAAGCCCAGCGGCAAACCCGCGGCGCGGCCGGCCAAGAAGACCCTCCGTGCCGCCGCCGCGCGGCCCGGCGCCGCAAAAAAATCGGTCACGCGAAGCGCAAAACCGGTGACGAAAGCCGCAAAACCTGCCGCGAAGGCCGCAAAACCCGCCGCGTCGGCGCGCGGCGGCAAGCCCGCCCCCCGGGCCGCACTCGCCGGCAAGCCCGCGGCGTCGCGCCACGCCGTGAAGCCGGCCGCGGCGGCACGCGCCGCCAAGCCGGCGGCGAAGACGAAATCGGCCAAGCAACCCGTCGCTTCGCGCGCCACCAAGCCGGCCGGGGCGAAGGCGAAGCCGACGGCGCGGACGGCGAAACCGGCCAAGCCCGCAGCGCGCGCCGCCGCCCGGCCGGCCGCCAAGACGAAGGCGAAGCCGGCGGCAGCTCAACGGCCGCAACGGGCTGCCGTGCCGCAGCGCCGCGGCAAGCGCTGAACCGCGGCGCATTCGGCGGCCTCTTCGGGGTCAGCGCGCCGTGCGGATGAAGGTCAGGAGATAGCGGCAGCCTGGCGCTCCTGGCGACGTGGGTGATCGCGCTGCTCGGAGCGGCAAGCGCGTGCTGCGATCCGACGCTCGGCTTGCGCTTTCGCGGGCGAGCAACCATCCTGCGCCGCCCCCGACCCCGGCGGAGAGAATCAGCGTTGCCGATCACGAACGACACCGCCGTCAGGCGGCGCCCTGCATGAGCAGCGCCACCGGCGTCATGCTCGGCGCCGTCGCCCCGGTCCTCGTCACCGCGGCCATCGGCTTCATCTGGATCCGCTCCGGGCGTCACTTCGACGGTGCGACGGTGACGCCGCTGGTCGCCGAGATTGGTACGCCGGTCCTGATCATCTCGACGCTGTCGAAGACGCATGTCACGGCCGAGGCCTTCGCGGCGACGGCGCTCGCGACGATCATCGCGCTCGCCGTCTTCGCCCTGCTCGGCCTCGCAATCCTGCGCCTCGGCGGGCTCAGCCTGCGCACCTACCTGCCGTCGCTCGCCTTCCCAAACGCCGGCAATCTCGGCCTGCCCCTCGCGCTCTACGCCTTCGGCCAGGAGGGGCTCGGCTACGGCATCGTCTTCTTCGCGATCTGCTCGATCGCGCAGTTCACCATCGGTCAGGCGATCGCCGCGGGGACGGCCGATTTTCGCGCCATCCTGCGCATGCCGCTGATCTACGCCGTCGCGCTCGGGATCGTGCTGTCGGTCTCCGAGGTGACGCTGCCGGCGTGGATCGCCAACACCCTCTCCGTCCTCGCGGGGATTGCCGTGCCGCTGATGCTGCTGATGCTCGGCGCCTCGCTGGCGCGGCTCCGCGTCGCTGCGCTTGGCCGCGCCTTGATGCTCTCGCTGCTGCGCATCGCGATGGGCGTCCTCGTCGCCGTCGCGGTGACCACCCTGCTCGGGATGACGGGCACAGCGCGCGCCGTCTTCATCCTGCAGAGCGCCATGCCGGTCGCGGTCTATTGCTATCTTTTCGCGGAACGCTGGAAGACCGAACCGGAGGAGGTCGCCGGGCTCGTGGTCGTCTCGACGCTCGTCTCGATCGTCACCATCCCGGTACTGCTCGATCTGCTGCTCGCCCGGTAGGAACGCGATGGCGTCCATCGGCAGAGTACCGCTCGCCGGTCGGTCAACATGAAGGTTTTGTGAAACCTCCATATTTCGACCTCAGCGTTAATGTTCCCGCAACAGCGTTGCTTCACATCGTCGCCACGATGATCACGCAGCGCGGGACGCTTTCAAATGACACGGACAGCATCTCGGACCGGTATCGACGTGGTGCCCGAGGCGGCGCCCCCGCTCGAGCCGGCGAGGCTCGTCTCGGTCGGCCCGGGCGGCGCGCTGGTAGCCGCGCGGCCGAATTTGCGCTACGTCGCCGGCGAGCTGGCGCTCGACGCCCCGACGCTGCAAGGCTGGGATGACTGCGGCATCGCCTATGGCATCCTGGTCGACCGGGTGGACCTGCCCGGCATCGCCGTCCTCAAGGGCGACGGCACGATCATCGGTTTCATCGATCGCATCACCCTGCTTTCCCAGTTCTCGCTCCCCGTGCGGCGCGATCTCTACGAGCACCGGCCGCTGTCGCTGCTGATGGATCCGGATCCGCTCATGGTCGACGCCGAATCCGCGCTGGACGAGATCTCGGTCCGCATCGCCATCGAGAAGCCGAAAGCGCTGACCGCCGGCTTCGTCGTCACGACCGACCAGGGCAAGCGCTACCTCGGCGTCGGCACCGCGCTCGACCTCATGCGCGGCTCGGTCGCGCAGGCGAGATCGCGCGCCGATGATCTGGAGAAGGCGCGGCGCGGCGCGGAAGAGGCAAGCCGCGCCAAGTCGGCGTTCCTCGCCAACATGAGCCACGAGCTGCGCACGCCGCTGAACGGCATCATCGGCTTCGCCGAGCTGATCGGCTCGGGCGTCATCGCGGCCGATCGTACCCCCGAATACGCGAAGGACATCTTGTCGTCGGGGCAGCATCTGCTGCGGCTGATCAACGATCTCCTGGACATAGCCAAGGCGGAGGCGGGTCGGCTCGATCTGCGCGAGGAGATTTTCGATCTCCATGAGTTCGCCCATCATGTCGCTCGCCTGTTGCAGGTCCGCGCCGACGCCGCTGGGGTCGGGCTGTCGGTGGATATGCCCGCGCATGACGCGGGTCAGCTGCTGGTGCGCGCCGACGAGACGAGACTGCGCCAAATCCTCGACAATCTGATCGGCAACGCGATCAAATTCACCCCGAAGAACGGCGCCGTCCGCGTCGCGCTGGCGCGCGTGCCGGAGGGCGTCGAGATCGCCGTGAGGGACAACGGTATCGGCATCGCACCGGCGGATATCCCGCGCATGCTGGAGCCGTTTACCCAGGTCGACAACCACTTGGCGCGCCGCCGTGAGGGGACCGGGCTGGGGCTGGCGCTCGCCCGGCAATTCACCGAGCTGCATGGCGGAACATTGACGGTCGAGAGCGCCCTTGGAAACGGCACGACGGTGCGCGTCCGCCTGCCTGCCGACCGGCTGATCGACGTGGCGACGGTTCAGAACGCCCGGGCGCGGAACGGGTAGCGGAGGTCGCGCGCCTCGTCGACCGTGACGACGGTGCGGCCGATCGGCCAGAGCGCGAGCAGCGCCAGCTTGAGATGGGCCCAGGCGAAGGGCAGGCCGATCAGCGTGATCGCGAGCGCCACCGCCGTGCCGACATGGGCGAGCGCGATCCACCAGCCGAAGAAGACGAGCCAGATGACATTGCCGATGAAGCCGAGCGGGCCGGTGCCGAGGTCCTCGACGCCGGTGTACTCGTCCCGTCGCACGACCGTCTGACCGAAGGGCAGCAGCGTGTACCAGGCAATGTTGAAGGCGGCGCGCGCCCAGGGCAGGCCGACGATGGTGATCGCCATCACGGCCGCGGCCAGCAGCCACAGCAGCGCCATGTACCAGCCGCCGAAGACGATCCACAGAATGTTCAGGATCAGACTGATCGCGGGCATTTGCGTCTTTCCCAAGCGTGAAATTGTGGCCGGGTCGGCGGCTCAGCCGCCGATGTCGCGGAACTTGCGGTGCAGGTCGAAATCGGCCGAGATGACCGCCGTCTCCATGCGGGCGAGGCGCTCCTCGAGCTCGGCGAAGGTCCTCGCCAGCGCCTTCAGGGAATCGTCGGGTGCGGTCCGGACGCCGCGCCAGAAGACCTCCTCCTCGGCGCTGCCGTAGAGCTCCGGCGGCTTTTTGGGCAGCAGGAAGCTCAGCGCCAGATAGACGAGGATGGTCGGCACGAAGAAGAAGACAAGGCCGAGGATCGCCGCGATGCGAACCATCCTGCGTCGGACGCCGATATAATCGGCGATGCCGGCGCAGACGCCGGCGACGCGGCCGTGCTCGGTATCGCGGTAGAGCCGGTACGGGCTGCGCCAGCGGTCGAAATGTCCCCAGGCGCCCATCGTCTCGCGTTCCCCCCGCGCCTCGGCGCGGCGCTCCTCGCGGCGGCGCATGCGCTCGAATTTCCGCCAGTGCCTCATGGCGTCTGCCTCCACCCCGGCGACTGCACGTCGAGCAGCTTCTCGAGGCCCTCGACGCGCTGCTCGATCCGCCGCGCGCTTTCGAGCAGATCCGCGAGGGTCTTCTCGTCCTCGCGCGAGATGCCGCGCGCCTTGCGCCAGCGCGTCCCGTAATGCGCGCTGATCCACAGCGGCGCGACGATCGTCAGGAAGAGGATCCCGAGGACGAAGAAGGAGCCGGAGTGGTGCATCACCGGGCATCCGGCTTGATGCTGTTGCCGAGCCGCTGCTTCAGGGCCGCGAGCTCCTGCTCGACGCTCGCCTCGGCCTCCATCCCGGCAAGCTCCTCGCCCAGGCTCTTCTTGCCGACGTCGCCGTTCTTTTCGAAGGCGGCGCCGCGCCCGAGATCATAGGATTCGACCTTGCCCTCGAGCTCGTCGAGCGAGCGCTCGACCTGCTCGAAGCGCGCGAAGGCGTCGGTGATGCGCTCGTCGTAAAGCTTACTGCGCACCTTGAGCCGCGTCGCCGCCGATTTCTGGCGCACCGCGATCGACCGCTCGCGCGCCTTGGCGTCGGCGAGCTTGGCCTGCAGCTTGCCGATATCGTCGTTCTGCTTGGCCAGCGCGTCGCCGATCTGCGTCACCTGCCGCTCCAGCGCCTGCAGCGTCTCGCTGCTGCGCGCCTTCGCGAGCAGCGCGCCCTTGGCGAGGTCCTCGCGCCCCTTGGTCACCGCGAACTCGGCGCGGCGCTGCCACTCGTCGTGCTCGCGCCGCACCGTCTCGATCCGGCGCTCGAGCTCCTTGCGTTCGGCGATCGCCCGCACCGCCGACGAGCGCACCTCGACCAGCGTGTCCTCCATCTCCTGGATGATCAGACGGATGATCTTCTCGGGATCCTGCGCGCGGTCGAGGATCGAGTTCAGGTTCGAGTTCACGATGTCGGTGAGGCGGGAGAAGATACCCATATGCGCGGCTCCGTCGGATGATGTGGCGTCGCCGATCCATAAGCACGGGGCGTGCCAAGGACCGCCTGCAGCCGAAAGGATCATCTTGCCGGCAGGGGTTATCGATGTCTTTCAAAGACTTGACCGCCGAAAGCATCGACCGCTCACGTCCCCTCACGCCGCCTCTTACCCGGATCATCCGTACCGAGATGGCAAAAATCGCCAATCTATGGTGTAATCCACCACCATGGATGATCTTCCTTCTCTGCTCGGCGAAGCGCCGCCGTTCCGTGCCATGCTGGCGCATGTCTCCCGGATCGCGCCGCTCGACCGGCCGGTCCTCGTGGTCGGCGAGCGCGGCACCGGGAAGGAGCTGATCGCCGCGCGCCTCGCCTTCCTGTCGCCGCGCTGGGAGCGCAACTTCGTCAAGCTCAACTGCGCGGCGCTCGCCGAGAGCCTGCTCGACAGCGAGCTGTTCGGCCACGAGGCCGGCGCCTTCACCGGCGCGACCCGGCGGCGGTCCTCGCGTTTCGAGCTCGCCGATCGCGGCACGCTGTTCCTCGACGAGATCGCGACGGCCTCGCTCACCGTTCAGGAGAAGATCCTGCGCGTCATCGAATACGGCAGCTTCGAGCGGGTCGGCGGCAATGAGACGCTCGCCGTCGACGTGCGGGTGATCGCCGCCACCAACGTCGATCTGCCGGCGCTCGCGGCGGCGGGAAAGTTCCGCGCCGACCTGCTCGACCGCCTCGCCTTCGACGTCGTCACCATCCCGCCGCTGCGCGAGCGGCGCGAGGACATCCCGCTGCTCGCGGCGCATTTCGCGATCGCCATGACGCGCGCCCTCGGCCGCGAGCTCTTCGCCGGCTTCACGCGGCGCGCCGAGGCGAGCCTCCTCTCATACCCATGGCCGGGAAACGTGCGCGAGCTGCGCAACGTCGTCGAGCGCGCCGTGGCGCGGCTGGAGCAGCCCGACCGGCCGCTCGACGAGATCGCCTTCGACCCCTTCGCCTCGCCGTTCCGCCCCGCGGCGATAACGGCCGAAGCTGGGCCGAAGGAGGGCACAGACTTCGTCGGACAGGTCAGGACTTTCGAGGTCGGGCTGCTGCGGGCGGCCCTTGCAGCAAGCCAGTTCAATCAGCGTCAAGCGGCGCAGCGCCTGGGCCTCACCTACGATCAACTCCGCCATCACCTCAAGAAGCACGGCATCGTGGCGCGTTCCCTAGTCTAGCCAGAGTATCGAAATATGCATTCGTCATTGCGAGCCGCAGGCGAAGCAACCCAGTGCGGCCGGAGCAGTACTGGATTGCCGCGTCGCTACGCTCCTCGCAATGACGACGGCGTAGGCGTGCTTGTGATAATGACCTGACGCTGACACCGCATCACACCGCCGTCTTCGTCACCCTGCCGCTCGCCTCGACGAACCAGCGCTCGCTGGGGAAGCTCTCGCCGGCGCAGCGCGCGAGCAGCCAATCGGCGGCATAGGATTGCGGCGAGGGCCCCAGATTGGCGGCCGGGCCGCCGACCGAGTGGCGGGAGCCCTGGTAGACGATGAGCTGGCGTGGCGCGGCGATCGTCGTGATCAACTTGTCGGCCCATTTGAGCGGGCTCAGCTCGTCGAACTCGCCGG
>JAQGID010000095.1 GCA_028291405.1 Rhodospirillales bacterium
GTCGGGCGGGGCGTTGCCGCGCCAGACGACGTGGAGATCCGGGCGCAGCAGCAGGAGGTCGCGGCCGTAGATCTCGCGCGGCGCCGCATCGGGCAGCTCCAGGACGGTGAGCGGCGCGCCCAGCGTGTGCAGCGCGGCTTCCAGCGCCCGCGTGTCGGCGGTGGTGCCGCCCAGCTTCAGCAGCGTATAGCCCTCGCCCATGCGGTCCTGGATCGCCGTGCCGTCGTCGAGCCAGGCATGCGGCAGGCGGGCGCCTGGCCAGCTCGTCGGCTGATAGTCGCGGAAGAGATGTTCCGGCCCGCCGGGTTCGTCCGCGATGATCGGCGAGAAGACGTAGCGGTAGCCCAATTCGGCGCCGATCATCTCGTTCGCCTTGCGCTGCTCGACGTCGGCGATGCGTGCCAAATTCTCGCGCGCCGCCGCGCCCGCGGGCGTCGCGTCGCGGATCTCCGGCCGCCATTGCGAGCGCCATTTGCGGCGCCCCAGCGACGCGTAGCGCGAGGCGCCGATGTTGCGGTCGCCGATCTGCCGCCGCTCGACCTCGTAGGAGGCCAGGAGATTGGGGCCACCCCAGCCGCGCAGGGTCGCGGCGAGCTTCCAGCCCAGGTCGATGGCATCACCGATCCCGCTGTTCATCCCGAGCCCGCCGGTCGGAATCATGAGATGGACGGCATCGCCCGCGAGGAAGACGCGGCCGCTGCCGTAGCGCTCGGCCAGCAGCAAATTCTGCTTCCACTCGCCGACGTAGAGCATTTCGTAGTCGATCGGCACGGCGACGGTCCGCTCGAACATCGCCGCCATGTCGGCATCTGTCTCGACCACGGAATGCAGGGTGAAATGGCGGGTGCTGTCCTGGGTGATGAGAAAGGTCGAGCGGTCATCGGCGACATGGTAGTGCCGCCCCTTGCCCGGCCCGTCGTGCAGCGGAATGCGGTCCCAGAGCGTGTCGCAGCGGTAGAGCGCCTGGCGGAGCCGCAGGATATCGCCTTCGCCGCGCAGCTTGATGCCGAGCTGGCGCCGGACGGCGCTGCCGCCGCCGTCGCAGCCGGCGAGATAGGCGGCGCGGATCGTCGCGGTCGAGCCGTTGTTATCGCGGACCGTTGCCGTGACGCCGGAATCATCCTGGGCGAGCGCGACGAATTCACAGCCGTAGTGCACCGTCACCGACGGCAACGTCTCGGCGATCGACTTGAGCAGCGGCTCCAGCGTGTATTGCGAGACCAGCTGGTAGGGCTCGAGCGGCTGCGTTCCGTCCTTGCAGGCGCGGATCTCCGCCTGGGCTTCCGCGACGGACGGGTAGGGCAGGTGAAGGAGCGGCGGCTCGGTCATCGAGAGGACGATGAAGACGTCCATCGCGGCGTCACGCGGATA
Organism: Rhodospirillales bacterium; assembly: GCA_028291405.1. Lineage (GTDB taxonomy): Bacteria > Pseudomonadota > Alphaproteobacteria > ATCC43930 > CGMCC-115725 > URHD0088. The sequence continues at coordinate 1,372 of JAQGID010000095.1, forward strand.
CCCGGCGTCGCGGAGCTGCTGCGCGATGCCGAGCCGCCGGTAAATCTCCATCGTCCGCGCGTTGCAGCGTTCCATCTTGGGCAGGAAGGCAGGCGCCTCCTTCTGCTCGATCAGGATGCAACCGATGCCGCGGCGGCCGAGATCGATCGCCAGCGTCAAGCCGACGGGACCCGCGCCGACGATCAGGACTTCGGTATTCATGCGGAAACGCCCCGCCCTTTCAGTTGCGAGGCGACAGCGCTATTCGGCGGCCGCGGCGACCGCCCCATGGACGCGCGAAAGCGCAGCAGCGGCATTGCCTTCGAGGATCGCTTTCTTGTCGGCATCGCTGATGCGCGCTTCGGCGATCGCCTTGTTCGACCAGTTCATCCCGAAATCGGTACCGTCCGAGCCGAAGACGATCCGCTCGGCGCCGTAGACCTCGACGGCGTGCTCGATCGAGCGCGCGCCGAGCGAGTTGCAATCGACCATGACGCGGGCGGCGCGGATGCGCTTGGACGGCAGCTCCTGCTCCGGGTTGTCGATAAGGCAGCGATGGTCGAGCCGCTCGACCTCGGAGGGGATGTTGCCGCCGAGATTATGGCTGAGCACCGTCGCATTCGGATATGCCGAGAGAAGATCGGTCAGGCAGAAGGTGATCATGTTCGACGACAGCCGCGACTGCATGTCGAGCGTGCCGACTCGATAGCCGCCGTTGTCCGAGGAATCGACGTGCGGCGCGTCGGGGTCGTTGGCGATCTTGCCGTAATGGACAAGCAGCACCGCGCCCTGGCGGTCGGCGGCGGCGAGGAGCGGGCGGAACTTCTCGGCGCGACGCAGCGACAGAAACCCGTCGCTCGGCAGCAAGGCGCCGACCATGCCGGGCAGCGCCATGATGCGTTCGAACTCCGCGAGGGCGACGTCGATCTCGGCGGCCGGCAGGGCGGCTAGTCCGAAAAAGCGGTCGGGATAGGCACGGCAGGCGTCGGCGACGGCGTCGTTGAAGGCGCGGCACAGCGGCAGGGAGTCCGCGACCGGCAGCTTCTCGACGCCGTAGACCGTGGTGAGCGACAGCACGGCGCGAGCGACACCGTTGCGGTCCATGTCGGCGATCCGCTGATCGATGCTCTCGGCGCCGGGGATCAGCGGCGCGCGGTTGAAGCCGGATTCGAGATACTCTCGGCCGTCGTCGCCGCGGACGATCATCGGCTTTGCGGTGCGGGTGCGGAGCGCGTCGTTGAGTTCCTTCGGGTTCCAGTGCGCGTGCATGTCGATCGTCATCGCCCATCACGGCTCGAGAGCCGCCCTCCGCATCGTTTTCCGGTCTTAGTCGGCCGGTCGCGCGATGTTATCAAGCCCTCCGGAGAGGTGCAACCGGACGGAAATCCTGTGGCCGTCGCGGCGATTTGCGAAATCCGGGCGATTGCGGTAACTAGACGACCGAATTCGCAACGGGGTACCGCTTCCCCGAAGCCGGTGCGAGGACCCGCCGCACGGAGCCTGGAAGCAATCCGATCGTGAGCAACCCGACCGCGCCAGCCTTGAGATCCGTGCAGCCGGATGCGGCGCCGCTGACAATCCGGCTGCATCGCCTGCTCCTCGCGGTGACCGTTCTGGTGCCGGCGCTGCTTTTCCTTGGCGCAGCGTGGCAGAATCACGACGACGTGTTGCGCGAGGGCAGGGACACCATCGAGCGAACCGTGGCGATCCAGCGCGAGCACGCGCTGAAGGTCTTCGACACGATCGAGTTGGTCCTTGCCCGCATCGACGAACATATCGCGGGCCTTTCTTGGGACGAGATCGGGGCGCCGAGAACCAGCGACTTCCTGCACTCCCTCAAGCAGCCGCTGGATCAAATTGTCTCGATCTGGATCACCGACGCGGATGGGGTGGTGCGCGCCGGCAGCCAACCCTGGGACACCAGCCAGCACAGCGACCGTGACTTCTTCAGCGTCCAGAAGGAGCGGGACGCCGGGCTTTACATCAGCCGACCGTTCGTCGGCCGCGCCACCAACATCGCATCCTTCGCCGCCAGCCGGCGCCGCAGCACGGCAGATGGACATTTCGATGGAACTCTCCACGTCGCGGTGTCGCCGCAATATTTCGAACGCGTCTTCTCCGAAATCGCGCCGCCGCTCTCGCATGTCGCATCGCTCGTGCGCGCCGATGGTGAGGTGCTGGCACTCGAGCCGCACCACGCCGACGAAAACATCCAGCGGCAAAGCCTCGGGCTCATCGCCGCGGTCGCCACTTCGCCGGCAGGCGGCACCTATTCGCGCAGCTCGGATTACGACGGGCGGCAACGCTTCTTCGCCTATCGCAAGGTCGGACCTTATCCGCTCTATGTCCGCTTCGGGGTCGAGGAAAGCGTCCTGCTCGGCCGCTGGTATTCCAACATGGCCCTTTACGGCATCGTCGCGGCGATCGCATCGCTCACCCTGCTGCTCACCGCTTGGCTGGCGCTGCGGCGCGCCCATGCCGAGCAGGAGGCGCTGACGCGGCTGCGCACGGAGAGCGCACAGCGCCAGCGGACCGAGGAGCGGCTGCGGCAAGCCGAGAAGATGGAGGCGCTGGGCCAACTGACCGGCGGCGTCGCGCATGACTTCAACAACCTGCTGCTGATCGTCGCCGGCAATGCGGAAATCGCCCAGGCCAGCGCCGGCGCCGACATTTCGCCGCGGCTCGACGCGATTCTCCGCGCGGCCGCCCGGGGCGGAAGCCTGACGCGCCAGCTTCTGGCCTTCTCGCGACAACAGATGCTGAACCCCGTCGTGGTCGATCTGCGGACGCGCCTGCCGGGGCTGGCGGAAGTCCTGTCCAGTTCCCTCCGCGGCGATATCGATCTGTCGGTCGACGTCGCACCGGATCTGTGGCGGGTCGAGATCGATGTCGCCGAGCTCGAATTCGCGCTGATGAACATCGCCTTGAATGCCCGCGATGCGATGCCCGATGGCGGCAGCTTCCGCGTTATTTCCCACAACGTCGTCCTGCGCGAAGGGAGTTCCGAAAGTGTCGCGGATTTGGCGGGAGATTATGTCGCGATCGCCTGCTCCGATACCGGGACCGGCATGTCGTCGCAGACCATGCAGCGCATCTTCGAGCCCTTCTTCACGACGAAGGAGGTCGACAAGGGAACCGGGCTCGGCCTCAGCCGCGTCTACGGCTTCACCCAGCAATCCGGCGGCGGCGTTACCGTCGAGAGCACGCCGGGAAGCGGAACCAGCATCACGCTCTATCTGCCGAGGTCGACGAAGCCGTTGACCATCGATCCCCGCCAGCCGATCGGCGAGGGTTCCGGCGACGCGGTCGGCCGGGTGCTGCTGGTCGAAGACAATCCCGAAGTCGGCCAAGTGAGCAGCGCGATGCTCGGGCGGCTCGGCTACGAGGTGACGCTCGTCGAGCGCGCCGACCAGGCGCTCGATGTGCTCGCGGCGGACGACGGCTATGATCTCGTGCTTTCCGACGTCGTGATGCCCGGCGGCATGACGGGTCTCGACCTCGCCCGTGAGCTGCGGCGCCTCTACCGCGATTTGCCGGTCATCCTGATGTCGGGCTACAGCGACGCCGTCCGTTCGGTCGGTGCCGAGTTCACGCTCGTGACTAAGCCGTTCTCGATGGCGACGCTGCACGAGGCGCTCTCCCGTACACGGTCGCGCCAAGAGGAGACGTCGTAGCGGCGCGTCGATGCCGCCGCTGCCCGTCAGTCTCCGCCACGCGCGAGCATGCGCTTCAGACGCCAGCTGCCCCTTTCGTAATAGTGGCGCATCGCCAGCGGTAAGGTACGAACTCGTTGCCCCATGTCGCGGCAACCCGGCAGCGTTGCGGTGAACGCCGGGTAAGGCTTGCCGTCGCGTGCCGCATTGAAATAGGGGCGTCGGAGGGTCGGGTCATAATCGGAGCTACGCATGAACTCGGCAACATAAGCCCAGCGCGGCCGGTCGGTGACATTCTCATAGGTCTTGTGAAGCGCGCGGGAGGAGAACAGGACCACGTCGCCGGCAGCAGCTGAGATGAAGGTCTTTGTCGCGGCAGGCTCGTCGTAGATCCGGCTGCCGATCGCCTCCATGTGCCGGCCGACGCGAGTGTGCGGCAGCAGGCGCTTGTGCGAGCCGGCCACGATCCAGAGCCCGCCGTTGTCCATGGTCATCTCGGAGAGCGCGATCCAGAGCTGGAAATGCTCGGTCGGCAGTTGGTTGTAGCCGTTGTCCTGATGCCAGGGAAAGACGCCCGAGCGCGGTCCTTTCTTGACCGCCTGGTCCCATCGTACCCACATGTCGGGGCCGACGATCGGAACCATGAAGTCGATGATCGCCGGGTGGGTGATGAAGCGGCGGACCGTCTCGCTCTCTTTGAAGATGTTGCTGTAGAATTGCATCGTCCCTTCATCCAGGCTCTCCGTGCCGCCGCGGAGATCCTCCGTCTCCCTGACCGCGGCGATGAAGTGATGCATCTCGCCCGGCGTGAACATGTTCCGCCGGACGACATACCCTCGCGCATTGAAGTCGTCTCTGTCCGCGCTCGGCTCGCCGCAGTCGTATCGCTGTCGGGCTTCCAACATCTGACGTATCCTTGTGATTGAAGTTGGGCTGCGCGGCTGCGCGTCAGGGCGCGGGCGCCGGCGTCGAGGGGGAATGCGCACAGGCGGTGTCGGCGGCCGCAGGACGCGGCGCGTCCCGGCCATCCGCCCGACTCACGCCGCTCGCGTCCTCCTCGGCGAGGCTTGCGATCTTGAGCTCGGTGAGCACGTTCCAGACCTCCGCGATGACCGTGCTCACGACTTCGGCGGGCATGTCCCGCCAAAGCGGCAGACGGATGAGACGGCTGCCCGCGATCTCGGTCGCCGCAAGGCTGCCGCCGACGCGGCCGAAGCGCCGACCCGCCGGGCTGTCGTGGAGCGGAACGTAGTGGAAGGGCGCACTGATGCCGCGCTCCTTCATCCGGGCCAGGAAGACGCCGCGGGCGGCGGTGCTCGGCAGGATGAGATAATAGATGTGCCCGTTGTGCTCGCATCCCGGCGGGATGAACGGCCGCCGCACCAGGCCCTGCGCTTCGGCCGCAGCGAAGGCGCGGTGATAGGTCTGCCACGTGTGGCGGCGGCTCTCCGCCGTCGCGTCGGAAGCCTCGAGCTGTGCCAGGAGAAAGGCGGCGGTGACCTCGCTCGGCAGGAAGGACGAGCCGACGTCGCACCAGGTGTATTTGTCGACCTCGCCGCGCAGCATCTGGTGCCGATTCGTGCCCTTGTCGCGAATGACGTAGGCGCGTTCGACCAATGCCGGGTCGTTGACGAGCAAGGCGCCGCCCTCGCCGCTCGACGTGTTCTTGGTGTCATGAAAGCTGATCGTGCCGAGTTGGCCGAAGCTGCCGAGCGGCCTGCCGCGATAGGTCGACAGCAACGCCTGGGCCGCGTCCTCGATCAGCAGCAGCCCGTGGCGGCGGGCGATGGCGCACAGCGCGTCCATGTCGCAGGCGACGCCGGCGTAGTGCACCGGCACGATCGCTTTCGTGCGCGGCGTGATCGCCCTCTCGACCTGTTCTGGATCGATGTTCTGCGTCGCCGGGTCGACATCGACCAGCACCGGCGTCGCGCCCCGGAGCACGAAGGCGTTGGCGGTCGACACGAAAGTGTATGACGGCATTACCACCTCGTCACCGGGCCCGACCCCGGCGAGGATCGCCGCCATCTCCAGGGCGGTGGTGCACGAAGTCGTCAGCAAGGCGACGCGACAGTTCGTGCGCGCGACGAGCCACTCGTGGCATCGCGCCGTGAAGGACCCGTCTCCGTGACGGTGACCGCTCGCCAGGGCCTGGCTGATGTAGCGGAGCTCGGTAGTGCCGAGGCTCGGTCGATTGAATTGTATCGAGGCGCGCGACCGATGCTGATCGTCACCGTAATTTTGGATCATGACCTACCTCGCGGAGGTGGCTTTTCCGGTTTGGAATCCACCGACCCGCGCAATCGTTCGGCGGGTACCGGAGTTCCTGAGTTCCTGATAAATGTTAGGTAGAATTCCGTGTCTTGTCAGTGGCATCGGGAACGGCGACCCAACGCTGCCGTTCATCGCCAGCTTTCCATCACAGGACGTCATGATGAGCGCGCAAGTTACCGTCGTCATCACGAGCTACAACTACGCACCGTATCTCCGGCGGACGATCGACAGCGTCCTGGCACAGACCTATCCCGACGTCGAGGTGATCGTGATCGACGATGGCTCGTCCGATTCGTCCCCTGACATCATCCGAAGCTACGGCGATCGGGTGATCGCTTTGTTCCGACAGAACGGCGGTCAGGCGGCGGGACAGAACGCCGGCTTCGCGGCAAGCTCAGGCGACATCGTCATGTTTCTCGATTCCGACGATTACCTGTATCCGGACGCGATCGCTTCCGTCGTCGCGGCTTGGCGGCCCGGGACTGCCAAGGCGCAGTTTTATCTTGACGCCGTCGACAAATCCGGCAGCCCGCTCGGCTTCCGCGTGCCCAACATCCCGATGAACGATGAGGCGGTCATCCCGCTGATCAGGAATTATGGCTACTACCCGAGCCCGCCGACGAGCGGCAATCTCTATGCCCGCAGCATGCTCGAGCGTGTCTTGCCCATGTGCGAAAAGACGTGGAAGCGCGGTCCCGATGGTCTCCTCAACGCCCTCGCGGCGCTTTATGGCCCGATCGTCTCCATTCAGCGGTCGCTCGGCGCCTATCGCATTCACGGCCTCAACATGTATTCGAGCGCGATAGACCTGCCGTCCCTGCATGCGAATGCGAGGAACGAGCTCGATCGCGAGATCGCCGTCAAGAAGCATGCGGCCCAGCTTGGGCGGCCGATCGCCGGAGCGCTCTGCCTCAATATCCCGGCGCACTGCAAGTCACGGCTTGTCACGCTGAAGCTGGATCCCCGCAACCACGAGCCGAAAGGTGACAACGCCTTCGACCTCGCAGTGGCAGGCATCCGCGCCGCCTGGCGATTTCCTCATCTCGCGCTCTCCAAGCGCATCGCCGCGACGTTGATTTTTCCGCTACTGGCCGCCGCGCCGCCGGCGCTGCTTCGGCGCAGTCTCGAGCCGCTTTTCCGCAAAGACAAGCGCGCGCTCCGGTGGTCTTCTGTCCGTAGCATGCTGGCTCGGCTGGCGCGGCCGCAGGCACTGGGACTGGTGATTCTCTACATCGAATCCCGTCTCGGCGTGTAGCTCGCCGGCGGACGTGAGGGGCGTGCCGCGTCAGCCGCCCGCAGCTTTCAAGTCCTGCGGCGCTGCGTCGAGCAAGGCCTCGAGGCTTTCCTCCAGGCTGCGGCAGGCGGTGTCGACCCGCGCGTCCGCCTTGGCATAGAGCGCGTTGCGCTCGGCGAGGATACGGCGCAGGTCGTCCATCGCCTCGGGATTGTCGGCCATCGGGCGGCGGTCGCCCTGCGCCATGACACGGCTCATGTGCTCTTCCGGCGAGGCTGTCAGCCAGATCGTGTAGCAGCGCGACAACAACAGGTCGTAGGTCGCTGGCTCGGCGACGATGCCGCCCCCGACCGCGAGGACGAGAGGGTCGCTGGCGGCGACGACTTGCTCCAGCGCGCGCTGCTCGAGCCGCCGCAGCATCGCCTGGCCGCCGAGGGCGATAATCTCGGCGACCGGCATTCCCGAGTGACCCTCGATCTCCTTGTTGAGTTCGACGAAAGCGACGCCAGTCCGCGCAGCCAGCATGCGGCCGAGTGTCGACTTCCCGGCACCGCGCAGCCCGATCAACGCGAGGCGGCGGTTGCGCTCCTCGCCACGCGTCAACCCGAAGCTGCGCATCAACAGCGCATGCGCCTCGGCGATCTGGGATGGCGAGAGCCGCTGGATCAATTGATCGAGCAGTCGCGCCTCGACCGGACGTGACGTAGCCTCGCCGACCAACGCTTCGACGTCGATGCCGATGGCATGCGCGATCTGGCGCAGCAGCAGGATCGAGACGTTGCCGGCGCCGCCTTCGAGCTGCGCCAGATAGCGCTCCGAGATGCCGGACTCCTTCGCCAGCATCTTGCGCGTCATGCCGCGCTGGGCACGCAAGCCACGCACGCGCTGTCCGAGCTGATCGAGATAGGCGCGCTCGTCGCGCTCGGTCATCGGAGCTTTGGAAGCGCCAGCGAGTGTCACGGGTGTCACCTTCTACGACGAAAGATGCATTATAATGCTTGCTTTGAATACTTTATGCACTATAAATTCTACGGAGCTCCGGAAAAGAGGCCTATATGCCCAGCTTAAGGATCTACGTCGGCACCATGACAGGCACGGCCGAGATGGTCGCGCAGGAGATCGAGGATCGCCTGGGTGGCGAGGGAATCGCTTGCGAGACCCAATCGATGGACGGTCTCGACGCCACCGCCTTCACGGCCGGCGAGACCTATCTCATCTGCACGTCGACCTACGGCCAAGGCGACGTACCGGACAACGCCCAGCAGTTCTTCACCAGCCTAGAGACCGAGCGCCCGGATCTCACCGGTGTCGGCTTCGGCCTCTTCGGCTTGGGCGACCGGACCTATCGCGAGACCTTCTGCTTCGGTCCCAAGCGCTTCCAAACGCTGCTGACCGAGCTCGGCGCGCGGCTGATCGGCGAACCCGTCTATCACGACGCCTCGGCCGGCACGATGGCCGAGGAGGTCGCCGGCGAATGGGTCATAGGCTGGCTCGACTCATGGCGGGCAGAGCAGGTTCCGCCGCGGTGCGCCGCCGCTCTGCCGCGGTGAGGCCGGCCGGCGCAACGTATCGCGTTTGAGAATGCAACGGTGCCGGCAGAGCACCGCATGACGATGCCAGATGGGGAGGATTGAGATGCCGGTTCAGCCGTCAACACTGCCGGATGGTTGTTATAACGCCGCCCTCGATCTCCTCGACCGCAACCTCGCCGAAGGGCGCGGTGAGCGCATCGCTGTGATCGACGACGCCGGCGCCTATAGCTATGCCGCGCTGACCGAGCGCGCTAACCGCTTCGCCAATGCGCTCGAAGGCCTGGGGATGCACCGCGAGCAGCGGTTGCTCATGGTCATGCAGGATACCGTCGATTTTCCGACCGTCTTCCTCGGCGCGATCAAGGCGGGGATCGTGCCGGTGCCGGTCAATACCGCGCTGACGGTGCGCGATTTCGACGGGCTGCTCGGCGATAGCGCCGCCCGCGTCGTCGTCGTCTCAGAGCCGCTGCTCGCGACGCTGGCGCCGGTGCTCGAGAAGCATCGTGGGACCCTTGCCCATGTTATCGTCGCCGGCAGCGACGCGCATGGGCTCCACCGTCTCAACGATCTCCTCGAGCGCGCCGCGCCGACGCATGCCGTGGCGCCGACTGTCGCGGATGACATCTGCTTCTGGCTTTATTCCTCCGGCTCGACCGGGACCCCGAAAGGCGCGGTGCATCTCCACAGCCATCTGATGCAGACGGCGCGTCTCTATGCCCAGCCGATCCTCGGCATCACCGAGAGCGACGTCGTTTTCTCCGCCGCGAAGCTGTTCTTCGCCTACGGGCTCGGCAACGCGATGACCTTCCCGTTCTCGGTCGGCGCCACGGCGGTACTAATGGCCGAGCGCCCGACGCCGGCGGCTGTCGCGCGCCGGCTGGTCGAACGCCAGGCGACCATCTTCTACGGCGTCCCGACGCTCTACGGCGCGATGCTCGCCTCGTCCGAGATGCCGCCGCGCGACAAGCTGGCGCTGCGCATCGCGACCTCGGCCGGCGAGGCGCTGCCGGCCGATTTCGGCGAGCGCTGGAAGCGCGCCACCGGCTGTGACATCCTCGACGGCATCGGATCGACCGAGATGCTGCACATCTTCATCTCGAACCGGCCCGACGCGTTGCGCTATGGGACCTCGGGCCAGCCCGTGCCGGGGTACGAAGCGCGGGTGGTCGGGGATAACGACGAGCCGGTCGGGGTCGATGCGATCGGCGATCTCCAGGTCAGCGGCCCCACCGCCTGCATCATGTACTGGCGCAAGCGCGAGCAGAGCCGCCAGACCTTCCTCGGTCCGTGGCTCCGCACCGGCGACAAATACCGGGTCAGCGAGGACGGCTATTGGACTTATTGCGGCCGCTCGGACGACATGCTCAAGGTCTCCGGCCAATATGTCTCGCCCTTCGAGGTTGAAGGCGCGCTGCTGACGCATGAGTCCGTGCTCGAGGCGGCGGTCGTCGGCCACGACGGCGGCGACGGGCTGATCAAGCCGAAGGCCTTTGTCGTGCTCAAGGACGGGACGCCGGCACGGCCCGATCTCTCCGATACGCTCAAGGCACATGTGAAGGCGCAGCTGGCGCCATTCAAATACCCGCGCTGGATCGAGTTTCTCCCGGAGCTGCCGAAGACGGCAACCGGCAAGATCCAGCGCTTCAAGCTCAGGCAATAGCCGGCATGGAGTTTCTGACGATCCAGGGTCGTCGCCTCGAGTTTGAGACGATCGCGGCGGCCGATCCCTCGGCGCCGACTCTCGTTTTCCTTCACGAGGGCCTCGGCTCGCTCGCGCTCTGGAAGGACTTTCCGGCGAAGGTCGCGGCGGCGACCGGCTGCGGCGCGCTGGTCTACTCGCGCTACGGCTACGGCTGGTCGGACCCGCTCGAGGCGCCGCGCCGCGCCGATTACATGCATGACGAGGCGCTGCTGGCGCTGCCGGAGCTGCTCGATGCGGTCCGTATCGCCGTGCCGGTGCTGATCGGCCATTCCGACGGGGCGTCGATCGCGCTGCTCCATGCCGGCGGCACGCACCGCATAGTGAGCGGGCTCGTCCTGATGGCGCCACATGTCTTCATCGAGGAGATGACGATCCGCAGCATCGCGCAGGCCAAGACCGTCTTCGACACGAGCGACCTCGGCGAGCGGCTGAGGCGCTACCACCGCGATCCGGAGAACGCCTTCCGCGGTTGGAACGACATCTGGCTCGATCCCGAGTTTCGCGACTGGAACATCGAATCGTGCCTGTCGGCAGTCCGTTGCCCGGTGCTGCTCCTTCAAGGTGCCGACGACGAGTATGGCTCGCTGGCGCAGCTCGACGCGATCGAGCGCGGCGTCGCCGGACCGGTCGAACGCCTCGTGCTGGCGGACTGCCGACACTCGCCGCAGCGTGACCAGGAGGCGGCGACGGTGGAGGCGATCATGCAGTTCGTTGGGGTGCTAGATGCATAATACTACATCATTCGTCGTTGCGAGGAGCGTAGCGACGAAGCAATCCACGTTCCGTCAACCGCTGGATTGCCTCGCTTCGCTCGCAATGACGGCTCCCTAGGGGAGTTTGACCTTTATCCCATATGTATTATAATTCCTATCCATTCGTTGGCGCCGCCTCGCAAAGGAACTCCCGATGTTCGTCTTCGACCGTGACCCATCGGCCTATCGTCACTGGAAACTATCCTTCGCCGGGCCGGTCGCGACGCTGGCGCTCGACGTCGACGAGGCGGGCGGGCTGGTGCCGGGCTATGCGCTGAAGCTCAACTCCTACGACCTCGGCGTCGACATGGAGCTGCACGATGCGCTGCAGCGCATCCGTTTCGAGCATCCCGAGGTCAAATCCGTCGTGCTGACCTCGGCGAAGGAGCGGATGTTCTGCGCGGGCGCCAACATCTACATGCTCGGCTTCTCGTCGCATGCCTGGAAGGTCAATTTCTGCAAGTTCACCAACGAGACGCGCAACTCGATTGAGGATTCGTCTCGGCATTCCGGGCTGAAGTTCCTCGCCGCGGTTAACGGCGCCTGCGCGGGCGGCGGCTACGAAATGGCGCTCGCCTGTGACGAGATCCTGATGGTCGATGACCGCTCCACCTTGGTCAGCCTGCCCGAGGTGCCGCTGCTCGGGGTTCTGCCCGGCACCGGCGGGCTGACGCGGCTGGTCGACAAGCGGCGGGTGCGGCGCGATCTGGCCGATCTGTTCTGCACCAACGCCGACGGCGTGCGGGCGGATCGCGCAAAGGCGTGGCGACTGGTCGACGACACCGCGCCGCCTTCGGAATTCGCCGCGAAGGTCCGCGCGCGAGCGCTTGAGCTGGCGGCGCAATCGGATCGTCCCGACGATGCGAAGGGGATCGCGCTGACGCCCCTCAACCGACGCATCGCCGATGGACGGATCGACTATGACTGGGTCGAGGTCGAGATCGACGCCGCGAACCGGGTCGCGACGCTGACGGTGAAGGCCCCCGAGGCGGCGCCGGCATCGGCCATTGTCGAGATCGTCGCGACCGGCGACGCGTGGTGGCCATTGGCGATGGCGCGTCAGCTCGACGATGCGATCCTGATGCTGCGGTTGAACGCCCTCGAAATCGGGCTCTGGGTGCTGAAGACGCGGGGCGATGCCGAGACCGTCATCGCCGCCGATGCGGCGCTCGCCGCCAATGCCGATCACTGGCTGGTGCGCGAGACGATCGGACTTCTCCGCCGCACCCTGGCGCGGCTCGACGTTTCCTCACGCAGCCTCTACGCCGTCGTCGATGAAGGCTCCTGCTTCGCTGGAACGCTCGCCGAGATCCTGCTCGCAGCCGATCGCAGCTTCATGCTCGACATGTCGGCAGCGGACGAGAGCAACGCGCGGCCGGAGATCCGCTTGTCGCCGCTGAATTTCGGGACATATCCGATGGTCTCGGGACGCACCCGTCTCGCGTCGCGCTTCAACGACGACGCCGTCGCCGAGGTGCTGCGCGGGCGGATCGGCGCGGGGATGGATGCGACGGCCGCGTCTGCGGTCGGGCTGGTGACCGAGACCCCCGACGAGCTCGACTGGGACGATGAGCTGCGGCTCGCCATCGAGGAGCGCGCCAGCCTCTCGCCGGACGCACTCACCGGCCTCGAGGCGAGCCTGCGCTTCGCCGGCGCGGAGACGCTCGAGACGAAGATCTTCGGCCGGCTCTCGGCTTGGCAGAACTGGATCTTCAATCGGCCGAATGCCGTCGGCGAGAAGGGCGCTCTCAAGCTCTTCGGCACCGGCAGCAAGGCCGCCTTCAACTGGGAAAGGGTCTGACCATGGGCACGCTCGACTACCAGGAGGTCATCCCGAACAACGTCGGGCTCGACACCAACAAGCAGCTGCAGCGTGCGCTCGAGCACTGGCAGCCACGGTTCCTGTCGTGGTGGAAGGAGATGGGACCGTACGGCTTCCAGGCCGCCGACGTCTATCTGCGCACCGCGACCTCGGTCGATGCCAAAGGCTGGGCAAGCTACGGCGCCGTCAAGATGCCGGAGTACCGCTGGGGCATCTTCCTCGCGGATCCCGAGGAGGACCGCCGCATCGGCTTCGGCGACGCCGCCGGCCAGCCGGTCTGGCAGCAGGTGCCGGCCGAGTTCCGCTCGACGCTTCGCCGTCTCATCGTCACGCAGGGCGACACTGAGCCCGCATCGGTCGAGCAGCAGCGCCGCCTCGGCCACACCTGTCCCTCGCTCTACGATCTCCGCAACCTCTTCCAGGTCAATGTCGAGGAGGGGCGGCATCTCTGGGCGATGGTCTATCTGCTGCACGCCTACTTCGGCCGCGATGGCCGCGAGGAGGCCGAGGCCTTGCTGGAGCGGCATTCGGGCGATCCCGACAAGCCGCGCATCCTGGGCGCCTTCAACGAGCAGACGCCGGACTGGCTCTCCTTCTTCATGTTCACCTTCTTCACCGACCGCGACGGCAAGTACCAGCTCGCGTCGCTCGCTGAATCGGGCTTCGATCCGCTGGCGCGCTCCTGCCGCTTCATGCTGACCGAGGAAGCGCACCACATGTTTGTGGGCGAAACGGGAGTGAGCCGTATTCTGCAACGTACGTGTGAAGTGATGCGTGAGCACAAAGTGGAAACTCCTGGCGATGTGCGTGCGCTCGGAGTTATCGACCTGGAAACGATGCAGAAATATTTGAATTTTCATTACAGCGTGACCATCGACCTATTCGGCTCGGACGCCTCTTCCAATGCGGCGACCTATTACACCACTGGATTGAAGGGCCGCTACGACGAAACCAAGATTGCCGACGATCA
>JAQGID010000124.1 GCA_028291405.1 Rhodospirillales bacterium
GCGGCGAGGTCGGGCATCAGCTTGCGCTGGTCGATGAAGAGATCGACCGTCGCGTCGCGCTTGAGGATCGCGAAGGAGAGCGGCAGCGGCGTATGCGAGACGTCGCCGCCGCGGATATTGAGCAGCCAGGCAATCGAATCCGGCGCCGTCAGCACCGCGGCGTCGACGCCGGACGTCGCGAGCGCCGCGGCAAGCTCGGCGCGTTTCTCGGCGGCCGGTTTCCCGGCGTAGCGGAGATCGTGCGGCACGACCGGCGCCAACGGCGGCGGCGGTTGGTCGGACCAGACCGCGTCGAGCGGGTTGGCGGCGAGCGGCTGGAGCCGGCCGCCCGCCTTCGCCGCGGCGGCGCCGTAGCGCTCGATATCCCCGGCGGTGTGCAGCCAGGGATCGTAGCCCAATGCTTGACCACGGCCGAGATTTGCGACGATCCACTCCGCCGGCGGCTGCTCGCCGATGTGGCGGTATTCATAGAGGCCGCCGTCGACCTCTGCGCGGACCTGCAGCGTGTAGCGGCCGTCCACGAAGATCGCGGCGCGGTCGGCGAGGATGATCGCCAGCCCGGCCGAGCCCGTGAAGCCGGTCAGCCAGCCCAGTCGCTGGGCATGCAGCGGGACGTACTCGCCCTGGTGTTCGTCGGCGCGCGGCACGAGGAACCCGGCGACGCCGCGCCGCGCCAGCCCTTCGCGCAAGGCGGCAAGGCGGGCGGCCGGCTCGGGACCCTCAGCCGGCGCCGCGGCCGCGATCTCACGAGCGAGCGCGACGAACTGGGCATGCAGCGCCGGCGAGACCGTTGCCGCGACGAGCCGCGGCCAGTCGTCGCATGGCGGCGCCGAGAGCACGCCGGCGACGAGGTCGCGCACGTCGGCAACGTCATAGGCCGAGCCGGCTTTCGCGAGGAGCCGAGCGAGCACCTCATCCCCTTGATATTCAAGGCGACATTCCGATTGCTGCTGATCCATGGCCGGGTCCTTGCTGGCGCTGGAAGCGAGGCTAAGCCGGCGATCTGCCGGAGACAAGCCCGGCGGTTGCGGCCATGCAGCCCTCGAAGGGCTGCGATGCAGGCAAGATGCTCGCATTTAAGTCAAACGCACTTACTTATTGTGCACCGCAATACGCGAGTTCAGTTCAGGAAGGAAGGTGTCAGATGGCGACACTGAGTGCAGTTTTCCACAACATCGGGGCCCGTCTCAAGGCATGGCGGGAGCGCGAGCGCGCAATCGCAGAGCTCAGCGCCCTCGATGACCGCGCGCTGGCCGACATCGGCCTGCATCGCGGCGATATTCCCTTTATCCGGCTTGAGCCCGATGCCGACCTCGTGCCAGTCAGCCGGGTCAGCGCCAGCGAGCCGGCGAACGCCAACACGCACGGCCAGCAGGCCGCCTAGGCCGGTCTCGCGAGAGACTTTGTGGCGGCGGGCAAGCTGTCGGCGCCCGTCGATTACCCAGTAACGCGTTGCTGCAATGCAGCAATGCGTTAGGCGCCGAACATCAGCGTCATCCAGCCATCGACGGCGATGCGCCGTCGGAGCTTCAGCCCCTGCAGGCGATGCGCCGCGACCACCATCGCGGTCTGCCAAGCGAGCAGCCCGGACAGCACGACCATGCCGCCGGGCGCGAGGTGCACCGCGAGATCGTGCGACATCGCGACCAGCGGCCGCGCCAGGATATTCGCGATAATCAGATCGTAGGGCGCGCCGCGACGCACCCCGGCGTCGCGATAGCCGTCGCTGCGCCGGAGCGTGATCCGGCGGGCGAGGCCGTTGCGCCGCAGATTTTCGGCCGCGACATGTACCGAGCCGGCGTCGATGTCGCAGGCGAGCAGCCGCGGCGACCATAAGCGCGCCGCCGCCATCGCCAGAATGCCGGTGCCCGTCCCCATGTCCAGCACGTGACGGAACCGCCGCCGTTTGGCGAGCCGCCCCAGCGCCAGCAGGCAACCGCGCGTCGTCGCGTGCTCGCCGGTCCCGAAGGCAGCGGCGGCATCGATTAGCAGGCCGATGCTGCCGGCGGGCACGCCGCCCTGATGATGCGAGCCATAGACGAAGAATCGGCCGACGCGCAGCGGCGGAAAGCTCTGCTGGTTCTCGCGGACCCAGTCGCGTGGCGCCAGCCGCTCGATCGTCAGCCCGGCGAGCAGCCCGGCCGGCGCGTCGAGCCCGTACGCCAAAGCAACCATCTCCGCCGCGGCATCCAGCGCGGCGCGGTCGGGCTCGTGATCGGCATAGGCCTCGACGCGCCAGTCGGCACCCGGCGCCGTCTCGAAGGCGCTGACCGCCGGCGCCTGGCTCTCGAGCGTGGCGCTGGCGGCGTTGGCCGCCGCTTCGCTCGCGACGGTGACGGCGAGGCGCCACAGGGTCGCCGGTGGCGTGGTGGTCACATTGGATCTCCCGTGATGCGAATCATGGCCTTGTCGTAGCGGGACGGGGTCGCTGCGTCCAGGCCGCAGGGAACAGCACCTTGCCGGCCGCGTTGTGCATGGTAATGTTCCCGCGACGGGAATTCGGAGCAGGTTTTTGACGCGGTACAGCAATTTCGATTTCCTGCGCCTCGCCGCAGCGGTTGCGGTCATCTTCTCGCACGCCTTTCTCATCGCCGAGGGCGACCAGTCGCGCGAGTACT
>JAQGID010000183.1 GCA_028291405.1 Rhodospirillales bacterium
CGCTGGCAATCAAAAAGAGCGTAAAGCTCAGCGTCGCATTGAGCCGCTGATCGGCGTAAATCCCGGCAGCGGCGCGCTCGGTCAGCGTCGCGATCGTATTACGGATGCCCGCGAGGTCCGGCCCGAAGGCGTCCTCGAAGCGGGTGAACCCCTGAGAAATCGTATGGGCGTCGTCGATCCGGCCGGCAAGGACCGCATCGGTCCCCGCTTTGCCTACCGCGATGAAAGGGTCGACCTGACGCGCGAGCAGCGGCAGCGTTCCCTGAACGCGGGACAGGACCCCGAGATCGTCGGGATCGTCATGGTTATATGCAACCGCAGCATCGAGAGCCGCGGCGAGCCTCGCAAAGTCATCACGAATTGCCCCACCGATACGCTCGATCGAGGCAGCATCCGCCTGGAGCTCCGCCGCAGCGCGATTGGTCCGGCGCAGCAAGCGTTCGAGGCGCAGCTCGTAGTCGGAGGTCGCGACATCGAGGTCGGCAAGGATCCGCCGCAGCTTCTGGTGATGCTCGACGATGCCCTCAAGCTTATGGGCGGTCGATGCCTGCAGCAGCGACAGGACGCCGACGACGATGCCGAACATCGCCAGGATGACGCCGGCGAGCGCGAAAAACTTAAACCGAATGCTCATTGCGGGTTCCCCTCTCCCGCGCCTAAGCTATCGCAAACCGGACAAAGAAACGGTACCGAAAGCTGTCACGGGAGGACTCGCATGTCCAGGCTGCGTACGACGGGCACCGTCGCGGCGTTGCTCGTTCTCTCCGCAATCATGCCGACGCAGGCGCAGAAAACGCGCGACACCTTGCGCGTCGCCTATGCCGATCCGATCGCCACGGTCCTTCAGCCCGACGACCCCAAGCCGGAGACCAGCCTCGGCGGCTATGCCGTCTTCGACTTCGTCGTCTGCTATGACGGTACCAGCCGCAGCTTCAAGCCGCAGCTGGCGAAATCATGGGTACAGGTCGATCCGCGCACGATAGACTTCACCCTACGCGACGATGTCCGCTTCCACGACGGCAATCCGCTCACCGCCGAGGACGTCGCCTATACGCTGACCTGGCTCGCCGATCCGAAGAGCAAGCTGCGCTTCGCCGCCGGTCAGTTCGACTGGATGGAGCGCGCCGAGGCGATCGACCCGCAACATGTCCGAATCGTCGCCAAGGCGGCGACGCCGCTGGCGATGATCCAGCTCGCGACCTCGGCGCCGATCGTCGAGGCGAAGCTCCATCGTGGCAACGCCAATCGCAGCGACTACGGCCGCAAGACGCCCGTCGGTGCGGGACCCTACAAAGCCGTCTCGGTCGATGCGACGGGCGGCGTCACCCTCGTCAAGAACAAGGCGTATCGGTCGGGCGATCCCTGCAAGCCAGCCGGAACGATCGACAATCTCCAGGCCCTCCCGATCCCCGACAAGCAGACCCAGATCGCCCAGCTGGCGACCGGCGGCGTCGATCTCATCCAGGGCGAGTCGAAGGACGAGACCGACATGCTGGCGAGCAACCCGACGCTGGCGATCACCGCCAGACAGGGGCTCAATTTCTTCTATCTGACGATGGATTCGATCAATCGCTCGGGCAACGCCGCTCTGTCCGATGTCCGGATCCGGCGCGCCGTGTCGCAGGCGATCAACCGCGAGCTCATTGCGCGCAGCGTCGTCCCCGGCGGCGACGAGATCCGCGCGATGGATGCGCTCTGCATGCGGATCCAGCTCGGCTGCGACTTTTCGGCGAAACCGCCGCCGTATGATCTCGCCGCCGCACGCGAGCTGCTGAGCCAGGCAGGTTACCCTGACGGGTTCGACGTCGAGATCACCGCGATGCCCGGCTGCTATACGCTCGGCGAGGCGATCGCCGGCGAGCTTCGCAAGCTCGGCATCCGCGCCGCCGTCAGCAAGGTCACCTTCGCCGGGTACCGGCAGAAGCAGGTCGACGGCAAGATTCAGATCCTGGCGGGGCAATGGACGATGGGCGGACTCGCCGACGCCTCCGCTTCGCCCGGGTTTTATTTCGAGGGCGACCGCGACTACTGGCGTGATTCGGGGATTGGCGAGCTCGCCAAGTCCGGTCTCGCGACGACGGACGAGGAGAAGCGCCGGCCGATCTACCGGCAGCTGTACGACCGCGTCAACGCGCAGAGCTATATCCTGCCGATCTCGACGCAACCAGTCGTCCTGCTCCACACCAAGGACCTGTCGGTTCCTTCGGGCTCGCTCCACATCTACGGCGCCGACCTCAACGAGATGCACTGGAACTGACGGCCATTCATTGAGCAATCAAAGTTGACGTCGGTGCCCGACGCTTGCATTCTGCGCGGCGCGACCAACGGTCATCATATCGAGGAGCCTCAGCGTGCAGCGCGACACGAACGTCCCGCCGGATCCTTCCCGCTCCCAGGCACCGCCGACGCGCCGGAGCAAGGAAATCTCGCTCGAAGAAGCGGGACGGATCATCGCGGCGAAGAAGATCATCCACACGCCGAACTCGCCGATCGCCCTGGTGCGCGCCGCGATCCGCGCCGGCGCCAAGGGGCTGACGATCATCCCGCAGGTCACCGGCGGCTTCGCGGTCGATCTCTTCATCGCGGCAGGCTGCGTCGATACGCTCTACGTCTCCTATATCGGGCTTGAGCTCTTCGGCTTCGCGCCGGCGTTCCGCCGCGCCGCGGAAACCAAGGCGATCACCATCGTCGAGGCCGACGAGGCCTTCATCGTTCTCGGCACCCGCGCGGCAGCAGGCGGGCTGCCCTTCGTGCCGGTCCGGCAAGTCTACGAGGCGAACGATCTGCCGAAGCTCAACCCTCACCTCAAGCGGGTGAAGGACCTCTCGACCGGCGAGGAAATGTACGCCATCCCGCCGCTGCCGGGCGACGTTTGCATCGTCCACGCCCAGGAATGCGACGCCTATGGCAACGCGCAGATCTGGGCCGGCAACCAGCAGGAGATCGACAAGGCGTCGGCGTCGGAGATCGTCATCGTCAGCGCCGAGCGGATCGTCTCGACCGACCGTACCCAGGAGCAGTCGGAGTTCGTGACGCTGCCGGGCCATATGGTGACCCACGTCGTCCACGTGCCCTACGGCGCCCATCCGATGGTGTCGACGCGACATTACCAGGCCGACAACGAGCATCTGCGCG
>JAQGID010000204.1 GCA_028291405.1 Rhodospirillales bacterium
CCGACCGGGAAGCCGAGGATCAGCGCCGGACGCGGCGCGCCGAATGCGATCATCTCGAGGAGATGGAACAGCGCCGTCGGGGCATTGCCGATCGCGACCACCGCGCCGGCGAGATGCGGCAGCCACAGCTCGACCGCCGCCGCCGATCGCGTCGTGCCGAGCGCTGCGGCGCGCCCGGCGACGGATGGATCGGCGAGGGTGCAGACGATCTCGTTTCCGGCCGGCAGCCGCGAGCGGGTGATGCCATGCGCCACCATCGCGGCGTCGGCGAGGATCGGCGCGCCGGAAGCGAGCGCGGTGCGGCCAGCTTCGACGGCGGCGGCGGACCAGCGGAGGTCGGCGAGGATCGTCGGGTCGGCGACGGAATGGACGAGGCGGAGGGCGAGCGCGTGCAGCGCCGGCGGGAAGGGAGAGAGATCGACGGCGTCGCGGACCAGGGCGAAGGAGCGGCGGTAGATGGCGGCGGGGTCGCGGAGGTAGTCGTATGTTCGGCCCGCCGAGCGGCATATCTTTGCGTTCGAGCTTTCCTCCCCCCTCGAGGGGGAGGTCGGCGACGCGGCAGCGTCGACGGGTGGGGGGCCGCGCCGCCGGCTGTCGAAGATTTCTTGCGCGCGTTGCGCGTGCCCCCCACCTGTCCGAGGCCTACGGCCTCGACCATCCTCCCCCTCGAGGGGGGAGGAAATAGTAACGCCGAGCACCCAACCTTCCTCTTGCTCGACCGCCGCCCGCTCTGCCTGGCTGAGCTGCGGATCGCCGGCAAACAGCTCCGCAAGATCGCCGCGCGAGTCGAGATCCGCGAAGTGGCGCGCCAGCGACCGCACCTGCGCGGCGTCTTTGACCTCGTCCTCGTCCGGCACGCAGTCGATCAGCGACGGATAGACCTCGGCGAAGACGATACGCGGGCGATAGCCGTCGTCTTCGAGACGCCGCAGCCCGGTCTCGAAGGGCCAGACCGCGGCATAGGGTGCGATCAGCGGGTCGTCGCGCAGGCGCCGCACGACTGGAATTCCGGTCAGCGCCTGGCTGCCGACGGAGCCGATGCCGAGCAGCTTCCACGCGGTCTGCGCTCCCGGGGCGCGCAACTCGACCAGCCGTCGCTCGGCGATGTCGGAGGCACCATGCTCCCGGTGATGCGTCGCCGCGAGGAATTCTCCGATATGGGCGGGCGGGCCGCCCCAGAAGGGAAAGGCGGCGCCGGAGACGCGCCGGTTCAACGCCGCCGCGACCGCGAAGCGGTTGCTCTCGTTGCGCTCGTTGTCGCGCAGCGAGCGCGCGAGCTCGTCCCATGTCGCGCGCCAGGGAGGCCCGTCGAGCCGCAATTTGGCGGCAAAATTGCGTGCGTAGCCGAGCGGAAAATCGAAGCCGACGAGAACCGAGCGCGCCTCCGCCGCCAGCGCATGCAGGAGCTGCTGCAGGCGATGGAAGGCCTTTCGCCGCGTCGCCGGGTTTTCCGGCGCATCCCCCTCGACCGCGGCACCGGAGCGCCGCAGAAGCGAGAGCCAGATACTATCCTTACCGAGCTTCTGTGTATTGGCGGCGCTCCAATCGACGATCAGATAGGCGTCGAACAGCGGCGCTCCGCGCGTCACGGCTCACTCCGCCTCGCCGTGATGGTGGTGATGGTGATGATGCCCGTCGCCATGATGGTGCCCGTCGACGTCCGTGCCGATGCCGGCGACGTGGTGGTGATGCCCGGCCTGCACGGCGCCGACCTCGTCGCCGTAGCCGACGATCTGCGTCCGGTACTTGCACAGCTGGCAGTTCATCGTCGGCGTGCCGCCGTCGATCTCGACGACGCGATCGGCGAAGGCGTCGAGGACCAGCGGATGGTCGCGCAGATAGCCCGCCTTGACGATCTCGATCTCCGGAAACAGCGCGGCGGCGGCGTCGGTCTCGCTATAGATCCGTTTCACGAGGATGCCGGTGAAGAGGAAATACGGGAAGACGACGATGCGGCCGAACCCGAGCCGGGCGGCGCGCTCGATCGCCGGGCCGACGCGTGGATGGGCGGTGCCGCTGAAGCCGATCTCGGCCCAGCCGAAGCCCATCCCCTCCGACAGCATGCGGGCGAGCTTGGCGACGTTCGAGTTGGCGTCGGGATCGCTGGTGCCGCGGCCGATCACGAGGAGCAGCGTATCGCTGCGCGCGATCCGACCCCCAGTAGAAGAATTGGCGGCGGCGAGCTCGGCAGCGGCGATGCGGTCGGCGGCGGCCTCCAGCAGCTTGCCGTCGATCGCGAGGTCGCGGCCGAGCCGGACCTCGACGCCGGGATGGGCCTCCATGAAGGAGTTCACCTCCCAGGGCAGGTCGTTCTTGACGTGGCTCGCCGCGAACAACATGCCGGGGAGCGCCAGGATGCGCCTGGCGCCGCGTTGGCGCAGCGCCTCGAGCCCGTCACGGATCATCGGCCGGGCGAATTCGAGATAGCCGGTCTCGATGTCGCAATCCGGCAGGCGCGCCCGGATGCCGGCGCCGACCAGCTCGAACTCGCGCAGCGCCTCGGGGTCGCGGCTGCCGTGGCCGCAGACCATCACTGCCTTCTTATCCATGCTCGCTCCTGGTCGCCGCGCATGCGGCAAGATTGTTGACGCGGCAGCGGCGGCGCAACGATGCTGCGCCGTCATGCTGCTGATGACCTCTTCGTATCATATCGGACCGCACCCGCTGCTCGTGCTGATCGGCGCGCTGCTGCTCGACGCGGCGGTCGGCGACATGCCGCTGCTCTTCCGGACGCTGCCGCACCCGGTGGTCCTCGTCGGCCGCGCCATCGCCTGGCTCGACATCCGGCTCAACCGCGAGCAGCGCAGCGAGCACGCCCGCTTCGTCCGCGGCATTCTCACCGTCTGCGTCCTCGTGGTGGCGGCGGCGCTGCTCGGCTTTCTCATCCAGCGCGCGTGCGAGGCGGTCTCGTTCGGCTGGCTCGTCGAGCTGATCATTGTCGCCGTGCTGGTGGCACAGCGCAGCCTCTTCGACCGGGTCCGCGACGTCGCCGTCGCCTTGAACGATCAAGGCCTCGTCGGCGGCCGCACGGCGGTCGCCCATATCGTCGGGCGCGATCCGGCGAGCCTCGATGCGCATGGCGTCGCGCGCGCCGGCATCGAATCGCTGGCGGAGAATTTCTCCGACAGCGTCGTCGCGCCGGTGTTCTGGACGCTGCTGCTCGGCTTGCCGGGGCTCTTCGTCTACAAGACGGCGAATACGCTCGACAGCATGATCGGCCATATGACGCCGCGCTATCGCAGCTTCGGCTGGGCGGCGGCGCGGTTCGACGACGCGCTCAACCTCGTGCCGGCGCGGCTCAGCGGGTTGCTGATCGCGCTCGCCGCCGGGCTGGCGCCGCAGGCGCGCTTCGGCCCGGCGCTGCGGATCATGCTGCGCGATTCCGGCAAGCACCGCTCGCCCAATTCCGGCTGGCCGGAGGCGGCGATCGCCGGCGCCCTCGACCTCGCCCTCGCCGGACCGCGCCGCTACGCCGGCGAAATCGTCGCTGATCCGTGGCTCGGCGACGGCAAGGCGCGGGCGACGCCGCTCGACATGCACCGGGCGCTGCTCGTCTTCGCGATCGCCTGCATCCTGCAGGGAGTCGCGATCGCGCTGCTGTGGGTCGTACTGACCTAGAAATCGCAATTCGCTGCTAGCGCGCATGGGCGATCTCGATCAGGCGGTCGATGTCGAGATCGCGCTCGAGATGCGCCGCCAGCGCGTCCAGCACGGTCTCGATGCGCGTCTCGTAGCGCAGGCCGGATGTGCCGCTGCCGCCGAGATCGCCGAGAAACGCGGCGCGGAATTCGTCGCTCGCGAAGAGCCCATGGAGATAGCAGCCGGCGACCAGACCATCCGGCGAGCTTGCGCCCTCGGGCCGGCGCGCGGCGCCGTCGTCGAGCTCCAGCATCGGCCGCGCCGTCGCGGCACCGGATGTCGTCCCGAGATGCATCTCGTAGCCGCGCACCATCTCTCCGGTCGCACGATCGGATCCGGTGCGCTCGCGCAGGATCTTGGCCGGGCCCAGCACCGTCTCGACGTCGAGCAGCCCGAGTCCTGCCGCCTCGCCCGCCTTGCCCTCGATCCCGTCGGGATCGGCGATGCGCCGCCCCAGCATCTGATAGCCGGCGCAGAGGCCGAGCACCCGGCCGCCGCGCCGGACATGCGCCGCGATGTCGATGTCCCAGCCGGCCTCGCGCAGCGAAGCGAGATCGGCGAGCGTCGCCTTCGAGCCCGGCAGCAGCACGAGATCGGCATCGCCGGGCAGGGCGCGCCCGGGCGATACGAGGTCGAGCGCCACCTCGTTCTCGGCGGCGAGCGGGTCGAGATCGTCGAAATTCGCGATGCGCGGCAGCAGCGGCACGGCGATCCGGATACGGCCGTCGCGCCGCGCCCGGCCGTAGCCGTCGAGCGCCAACCCGTCCTCGGCCGGCAGGTCGCGCGCCGCGGCGAAGAATTTGACGATGCCGAGACATTCAAGACCGGTGCGCGCGCGGATCACGTCGAGCGCCGGCGTGAAGAGGCCGGGATCGCCGCGGAACTTGTTGACGACATAGCCCTTGAGCCGCGCCTGCTCGCTGGCGGTCAGCAGAGCGTGCGTCCCGATCAGCGAGGCGATGACGCCGCCGCGGTCGATGTCGCCGACCAGCACGACCGGCACATCGGCCGCCTCGGCGAAGCCCATGTTGGCGATGTCGGATTGCCGGAGATTGACCTCGGCCGGGCTGCCGGCGCCCTCGACGAGGATGATGTCGGCGGGGGCGGAGAGCCGCTGGAAGCTCTCGAGGACGCGCGGCATCAGATCCCGCTTCAGCGCGTGATAGTCGCGCGCCCCGGCGGAGCCGAAGACGCGGCCCTGGACGATGATTTGCGCGCCGGTCTCGGATTGCGGCTTGAGCAGCACCGGGTTCATGTCGGTCGCCGGCGGGACGCCGCAGGCGCGCGCCTGCAGCGCCTGGGCGCGGCCGATCTCGCCGCCGTCGGGGGTGACGGCGGCGTTGTTCGACATGTTCTGCGGCTTGAACGGACGCACTGCATAGCCGCGCCGGGTCAAGGCGCGTGCCAGCCCGGCGACGAGCAGCGACTTGCCGACGTCGGAGCCGGTGCCCTGCAGCATCAGGGCGGGGATGCGCTCAGCGACTGGCAAGATCTTCGCGCAGCGGATCGGCGTTGGGGTTGCGCACCGCGCCCCGGACGATCTGCAATGCGGTCACCTTGCGGCCGTAATACTCGGCGTTGGCGCCGTCGTTGGGCTTGATGAAGGTGCCCTCGGCAGTGATGCCGGCATAGGCGCCCTGCGATTTGACCCAGAAGATAAAGTCGGTGTCGGGCTTGGTCAGCTGGTCTTCGGCGGCCTTTCCGACAAAGAGCGCCGAGAGCCCGGCCTTGCCGCCCAGCGTCACCTCCTCGGTCAGCACCTTGTCGAGCGTGCTCTGGCGCATCACGAAAACGACGATTTCGGCCTGCTCAAAGCCGATCTGCAGCCCGACCGACGCCGAGCCGATCGTATAGAAGGCGGGATAGCTCCAGCCGCCACCTGGCGTCCGGGCCAACAGAACGCCGTCGCCGGCCGCGCCGCCGACGATGACGGCGCCCTTGGTGAACTCGGGCACGATGATGACGGCGGCGGCACGGCGCAGGATGTCGTTGCCGCGGCGGAAGCCGGCATCGCTTCGCATCCTGTCGAAGGTCGTCTTGGCATTGGCGACGAGCTTTTCCTGATCGATCGCATCGGCGCGCGCCGGCGCCGCACCGGCGACGAGCGCCGCAAGAGCGAGCGCGGCGACGATCCGCCGCGAAATAAGTTCGGGTCCGAACGCAAAGCTTCCGGTCATGTCATCCTCCTGCGTTGTCAGAACTCGATCCCCTTCTGGGCTTTGACGCCCCCACGGAACGGGTGCTTGACCAACGTCATTTCGGTAACAAGATCCGCAAGCTCAATCAGCTCGGGCTTGGCGTTGCGGCCGGTGACAACGAGATGGAGATCGCGCGGCTTCGCCTTGAGCGTGTCCAGAACCTCCTCGAGCGGCAGATAATCGTAGCGCAGCACGATGTTGAGCTCGTCGAGCAGCACCATGCGATAGGACCGATCGGCGATCATCGCCTTGGCCTCCTCCCAGGCCGCGCGGGCGGCGGCGATGTCGCGGGCGCGGTCCTGCGTCTCCCAGGTGAAACCCTCGCCCATCGCGCGGCAGGTGACGAGCTCCGGGAAGCGGTCGAGCACGACCCGCTCGCCGGTGCCCCAGACGCCCTTGACGAATTGCACGACGCCGACCCGCATGCCGTGGCCGATGCAGCGCAGCACCATGCCGAAGGCCGCCGTCGACTTGCCCTTGCCGGTGCCGGTATGGACGATGACGAGGCCGCGCTCCTCGGTCTTGGTCGCGAGGATCTTGGCCCGCGCCGCCTTCTTCTTCACCATCTTCTCGTTGTGGCGGGCGTTGATTGCATCGTCGAGATCGCTCATGGCATCCTCCGCTGGCCCAGCTCGGCCAATCGCGTCGCGGCGCTGTTGAGGCGCGGCGTCCACAACCCGCGGTCGATCGCCTCGGCGAAGCGCCGGCTCATCTCGACGAGGGCGTCGGGGTTGTGCTCGGCGACGAAGCCGCGCACCGTATCGTCGACGATATAGGCGTCATAGAGCTGGTCGAAGTGGTGGTTTTCCACCACCCGGGTCGTCGCGGCGAAGGCGAAGAGATAATCGACCGTCGCGGCGATCTCGAAACCGCCCTTGTAGCCGTGGCGCATGACGCCGGCGAGCCACTTGGGATTGGCGGCGCGCGCCCGGACGATGCGGCCGATCTCCTCGCCGAGGCTGCGGATGCGCGGCGTCTCGGGACGCGAGTGGTCGCCGTGCCAGAGCGCCGGCTGGCGGCCCGAGAGATGCCGGACGGCGACGGCGAGCCCGCCTTCGAACTGGTAGTAGTCGTCGCTGTCGAGGATGTCGTGCTCGCGATTGTCCTGGTTGTGCAGGACGGCGTCGGCGCCGGCGAGCCGGTCGCGGAACAATCCCTCGGCGGCTTCGCCCTCGGCGCCGGCCCCATACGCATAGCCGCTCCAGGCGAGATAGGCATCGGCGAGATCCTCGTCGCCCGACCAGCCGCCCTCGTCGATCAGCGCCTGCAGCCCGGCGCCGTAGGCGCCCGGCTTCGAGCCGAAGACGCGATATCCGGCGCGCTGCCGCGCCGCCGCGGGCGGCAAGCCGGCGGCGACGAGCGCGGCGGCGTCGGCGGCGACCCGTGCTGCCAGCGGATTGACCTCCGCCGGCTCGTCGAGCGCGGCGATGGCGCGCGCCGCCGAATCGACGAGGGCGATGAGATTCGGGAAGGCGTCGCGGAAGAACCCCGAGACGCGCAGGATGACGTCGACGCGCGGCCGGTCGAGGACGCCCGCCGGCATGATCTCGAAACCGGTGACGCGGCCGGTCTTGGCGTCCCACAGCGGCCGCGCGCCCATCAGCGCCAGCGCCTGCGCAACGGCGTCGCCGCCGGTCCGCCTGCAGGAGGTCCCCCAGGCCGAGAGGGCGAGGCTGCGCGGATAGACGCCGTGCTCCTGGGCATGCGTCGCGACGAGCAATTGCGCCGAGCGCCAGCCGAGCTGCCACGAGGCCGGCGTCGGGATGGCTCGACTGTCGACGGAGTAGAAGTTGCGGCCTGTGGGCAGCACCTCGGGGCGGCCGCGGGTCGGCGCGCCGGAGGGGCCGGGCGGGACGAAACGGCCGGCGAGACCGGCAAGGAGGCCGGCGATCTCGGCGTTGCCGCAGGCGGCGACGGCGGGGCGGAGATCGGTGCCGATCCAGTCGAGCACGGCCGTCGTGGCGGTCCATTCCGCAGGCGCCAAGGTCGTGCCGGCGACGAGAGCGCGGGCCAGAAGCTCCAGCCGCTCGACCGTGTCGCCGTTGGTGCGCCACGCCCCAATGGAGCCCTCCCCCCTTGAGGGGGAGGGTTGGGTGGGGGGGTGCGGCAGCGTCGCGGGGGGTGGGTATCCTGATGGGCCGTTACCCCCCACCCCGTCCCTCCCCCTCAAGGGGGGAGGGTGATGTGGAGGAGCGGCGCCGAGAACCGCGGGTCGTGCGCCAGCCCATGTAGCGCCCATGTCGCAATCCAGCGGATCGAAGCCGAGCCCGAGATCCGCCGCCAGGGCGCGGATCAGCGATGCCTCCGCCGTTCCGCCGCCGCGCGGCAGCCGGACGAGCGCGACGAGAAGATCCGTCAGCTGCTCGCCGTCCGGGGAACGTCCGAAGACATGCAACCCGTCGCGGATCTGCATCTCCTTCAGCTCGCAGAGGTAATTGTCGAGCTTCCCCAACGCCGCGGCGCTCGCGTCGGCGATCGCGATGCCGCAGTCGCGGTCGAGACCGGTGGCGCGAACGAGGTCGACGATCTCGGCGGTCAGCAGCTTGAGCCGCCGCGGGTCGCTGCCGGCGGCGGCGTAATACTCGTCGACGAGGCGTTCGAGCTCGGCGATTCGGCCGTAGCTTTCGGCGCGCGTCAGTGGGGGCGTCAGATGATCGACGACGACGGCCTGGGCGCGGCGCTTGGCCTGCGTCCCCTCGCCGGGATCGTTGACGATGAAGGGGTAGAGATGCGGCAGCGGACCCAGGGCCGCCTCGGGAAAGCATTCGGCGGACAGCGCCACCGCCTTGCCCGGCAGCCATTCGAGATTGCCGTGCTTGCCCATCTGGACGACCGCATCGGCGCGAAACGCATCGGCGAGCCAGGCGTAGAAGGCGAGATAGCCATGCGGTGGCACGAGGTCCGGCGAATGGTAGCTCGCGGCGGGATCGATGTTGTAGCCGCGCGCCGGCTGCAGCCCGACGGCGATCTTGCCGAGACGGAAGGCGGGGATGGCAAAGCTGCCGCAGTCGAGCCGGCCTTCGCGAAAGAAAGGATCGCGCTCGGGCGGGCCCCAGCGCTCGTGGACCGCATCCTGGACGGTCGGCGGGAGCGTCGCGAAGAAGGCGGCGTAGTCGCTGCGCGCCAGACTCTCCTCGACCGGATGGTCGGCGCTCGCCGGCGAATTCGTCGGGCCCGCGAGCAGGCGGCGGATCAGCGCGTTGCCGTCGGCCGGAATCTCGCCGATGTCGTAGCCGGCAGCCGCCATCGCTCGCAGCGCCTCGATCGCCGATGCCGGCGTATCGAGTCCGACGCCGTTGCCGATGCGCCCGTCGCGATTGGGATAGTTGGCGAGGACGATCGCGACGCGGCGCTCGTCGGCACTCTTCGCCCGCAGGCGCAACCAGTTCCGCGTCAGATCGGCGACGAAGTCGATGCGGTCGGCGACGGACCGCCAGGCGACGAGATCGGCCTCGGTCAGCGGATCGCGTGCGGCGGCGTCCTTGAACGAGACGGCGCGGGTGATGATGCGGCCGTCGACCTCGGGCAGCGCTACCGCCATGACGATATCGCGCGTCTCGAGGCCGCGCTTGCCGGAGCGCCACGCCGCCTCGCTGCCGCTGGCGAAGATCACCTGCAGCACCGGGCAGTCGAAGCGGTCGAAGGGCGTGACGCTGCGCGGCGCACCCGGCGAGGAGACCGCGAATCCGGTGCCGTTGAGCACGATCGCCGGCGGCGCCTCGGCGAGGATCGCATCGACGATCGCGACGGATTGCGGATCCTTGAGGCTCTGCACGAAGATCGGCAGCGGGTTGATGCCCCGCGATTCCAGCGCGGCGATCAGGGCATCAACCGGCGCGGTATTCGCCGATTGCATCAGGGCGCGATAGAAGACGACCGCGGCGACCGGCGCCCCGTCCTGCCAGCCCGATCGCAGGGCGGCGAGATCGGTTTGCGCCGCGCCGGGAACATGGAGTCCGGCGCGGAGCAGCGGCGCCGGCTCGCGCCAGACCGCGTCGCCGCGCCCGATCAGGGTGGCGGCATAGCGCAGGCAATGCTCGGCATTGGCGATGCCGCCCTCGGCGAAATAGCGCCACAGCCGCTGCGTCGCCTCGCCCGGCAGCGTGCTCGACGCGGCGAGGTCGGGGTCCGCGCGCTCGTCGCCGGGGAGCAGCGCGAGGGCAATCCCCCGCTCGCGACAGAGCGCGGTGAGGCGGTCGATGCCGTAGGGCCAGTAGGAGCGGCCGCCCAGGATGCGGACGATCACCAGCCGCGCCTTGGTAATCACCCGCTCGACATAGAGGTCGACCGAGTAATTATGTTGCAGCCGCATCAGATTGGCGAGGCGGAGGCTGGGGGCGGAGGGGGCGCGGGCCAGCAAACGCTGCGCCGCCGCCAGGCAGGCGATCTCGCTGTCCGCCGCCGTCAGCACGACGATCTCGCCGTGGCTCTGGCCGAGGTCGACGGCGACGCCGCCGTCGACGATCGCTTCCTGTTGTCCGGCAAGGAGATGCATCGCTGCGCCTCAGCCCTGCAGCGCGGTGGCGATGGCGCTGCGGTCGAGACCCTTGCGGCCGATCACGACGAGCCGCGACGCGCGTACCTCGCCCGCCGCCCAGGGCCGGTCGAAATAATGCTGGATGCGGCCGCCAACGCCCTGCACGACCTGCC
>JAQGID010000209.1 GCA_028291405.1 Rhodospirillales bacterium
TTCGGGCCGGACCTCGCGGGCATCCGTAATACGATCGCGACGCTGACCGAGCGCGCCGCTGCCGGGATTTACGCCGATCAGCGGCTCAATGCGACGCTGAGCTTTACGCTCTTTTTGATTGCCAGCGCGATCGGTATCGCGATCAGCAGCGTCGGCTCCGAGCAGGTCGTGTCGGCACTTCGCCGCCTGCTCGCCAGCACGCGGGCGATCGAGAAGGGGCAGACCGACGTGACGGCTCTCGTTACGACGCGGGACGAGGTCGGCGAGCTCGCCCGCGCCTTCAACCGCATGGTCGCCGAGCTGCGCGACCGCGACCGCATCAAGGAAATGTTCGGCAAGTTCGTCGACCCACGGATCGTCTCCCGCCTCATCGGCGTCGGCGGCGACGTCGCCGAGCCGGCCGATCGCAAGACGGTGACGATCTTCTTTTCCGACATCCAGGGCTTCAGCGGCATCAGCGAGCAGCTCACCGCGGCGGCGATGGTGAACTTCCTCAATGGCTATTTCACCGTCGCCGCGGGCGAGATCCGCCGCCACAACGGGATCATCGATAAATATATCGGCGATGCCATCATGGCGTTCTGGTGCGCGCCGTTCTCGGACGATGATGACCATGCGCTCGATGGCTGCATGGCGGCGCTCGACCAGCTCGGCGCGATCGTCGAATTCCGCAAGCGCCTGCCCGAGATTACCGGATTGCGGCGCGATGCTCCGGCGCTCGCCGTACGCATGGGCATCGCCACAGGCGAGGCCGTCGTCGGCGCGATCGGGAGTCCGAGCGCTCGCTCCTACACGGTGATCGGCGACACGGTGAATCTCGCATCGCGGCTCGAGGGGGTGAACAAGGTCTATGGCACGACGATCATCATCGCCGAGGACACTTTTCGCCTTGCGCGGCACGCGATCGAGGCGCGCGAGCTCGACATCATCACCGTCGCCGGCAAGAGCGAGACGATCCGGATCTACGAGCTGATGGCGGCGGCCGGTGGCCTCGATGCGACGCGTGCCGACTTGCGCGAGGAGTTCGCCCACGGGCTCGATGCCTATCGCCGGCATGACTGGGAGGGTGCCGAGCGGTATTTTTCCGCTTGCCTCGGCCTTGTCGCCGGGGACGGACCGAGCACCGTCTACCTCGCCCGTATCGCCGCCTTCCGCCGCGAGCCCCCGCCGGCGGGATGGGACGGCGTCTGGCACATCAACGCGAAATAGGGCGATCGCTAGCCGCCGATGACCTCGCCGAAGCGGATCCAGCTCTTGCCGTCGAAGCGCAGGAGCTGGAGCTGCCGGATCGGGTGGTAGTTCGTCGGGCCGGTGTTGATCTCGATGCCGGGCAGCAGCATCGGGATCTGCAGATGCGAGATGTTGGTCGCCTGGCGCATCAGATTCTCGCGCGTCAGATCGTCTACTGCTTAAGGACCTGCGCCAGCACCTGGGCGCCAGCATAGGCCTGCACGTTCAAGGGGTCGTGGGCGTTGCCGTCGGCATAGTACGTCGTCATGAAGGCAAGCCACTCGCGATAGCCGGGGTCGCTCTCCCACTGATCGTCCGTCACCGATTTATAGGCCGAGGCCGTGATGACGCCGGTCGCTACCTCCGGCGCCTTGTTGCCGAGCAGCCCGGCGGCATTCGCCGCGATCGAGACGACGAATTGCTGCGGATGCCAATCGAGGGCATGCGTCTTCTGCAGCGCCTGCGCCGTGAACTTGGTCGTCGCGAAGCTGAAGAAGACGTCGGCGCCGCTGCCTTGCAGCGTCGCGATCTGCGACTCGACGCTCGAATCCGTGAGCTCGTAGCTGGCGATGGCGACGATCATCTTGTCGGCGGCGGCGCCGAGGCCGAGCCGTAGCCCGGCAAGCAGGTCCTTGCCGAAATCGTCGTTCTCGTAGAGCACCGCGATCTTGGCGGCCGGCAGATGATTGAGGATGTAGCGGCTGTAGATGCCCGTCTCGATATGGTAATCGGCCGACATGCCGATCGAGGTGGGGAAATGCTCGTGATCGGCCCAGACCGTCGCGCCGGAGGCGACGAAGAGCTGCGGCACGCCCTTTCCCTTGAGGTATGAGCGGATCGCCATGTTATTCGGCGTCCCGACGGTGCTGAAGATCGCGAGGACATCGTCCTGCTCGACGAGGCGCCGCGTCTGCTCGAAGGTCTTGGGCGGCAGCCCGCCGTCGTCGAGCGAGAGCAACGTCACCTTGCGGCCGTTGATGCCGCCGTGCTCGTTGATCATCGCGAAATAGGCCGCCTCGGTCTTGCCCCAGCTGGCGAAGAACGAGAGCGGGCCGCTGTAGGGGATCGACTGGCCGATCTTGATTTCTTGATCGCTGACGCCGGGACCGTAATGCGACGCGGCAAGCGCCGACCCGCCTCCTAGGGCAAGGACGACGAGCATCGCGGCAAGGCTTGTTCTCATGACAGCCTCCCCTGATCTTGTATCGTTTCTCGCAACGCACGCTTGACGATCTTGCCCGTCTCGTTCCGCGGCAGGCTCGCGATGAATCGGATCGCTTTCGGGCGCTTGTAGCCGGACAGCTTGTCGGAGCAGAAGGCGAGAAGCTCCTCCTCGCTGCAGTTCTCGCGGGCGACGACGCAGGCGACGACTTTCTCGATCCACTTGGCATCGGGGAGGCCGATGACGGCGACCTCGGCCACCTTGGGATGCGCCAGAAGGACGAGCTCGATCTCGGCGGGATAGACGTTGATGCCGCCGGTCTTGATCATGTCGCGCTTGCGGCCGGCGAGGTAGAGGAAGCCGTCGGCGTCCTTCATCGCCATATCGCCGGTGACGAGCCAACCCGCGCGGAAGACGGCTTCCGTCTCGGCCGGGCGGTTCCAATAGCCGGAGAATACCGTCGGCGCCTGAACCGCCATCTCGCCGACCTCGCCAGGCAGCAGGATATTGAGGTCGTCGTCGACGCAGGCCACCCGGCAGAGCATGGCCTCGCGGCCGATCGATTCGATGCGATGGTCGAGGGCAGGATCGGCCAGGGTGGCGTCGTAATAAGGCGGCGTGTTGTAGGCGATGTAGCCGCCGGCCTCGCTCGAGCCGTAGGCATTGAGGAACCCGGCACGAAAGGTCGGATGACGCCGCAGGCGTCGCATACCGGCGATCGTATCCTGCGTGCCGCTGGTGCCGGTGAAGAGACGCAGACTGCCGAGATCGTAGGAATCGAGCTCGGGGAAGCGGGTCAGATCGTTGAAGGTCGATTGGATCGCATAGGCGATCGTGATGCGCTCGCGGGCGATCGTCTCGAGCAGCTGCATCTTGTCGAACTTCGGCAGGAGATGGATCGTCGTCCCGGCGAGGATGAAGGCATTGAGGAGGGACACGGCGAAACCGGCCGAGAGCGGCGAGCTGATCGTGGCGCGGTCGTCGCGGTCGTGGGGCACGTGCATCAGGTAGAGCAGCGCCGCCATCGTGACGTGCCGGTGAGTGCGGCAGCAGCCCTTCGGCTGGCCGGTCGTCCCGCTGGTGTATTTGATCATCGCAATGCAATCGGGGTCGACGGCGACGTCCGGATCATGGGGCGCGCCGGACGTCACGAGATCCTCGTAATCGCGTGCGCCGGGCCAGGTCTCGCCGACCGTGACGACCGTCATGGCGCGCGTCAGATCCTCCGACACGGCGGCGACGGCCGCGGCATTGCCGGCGCCGAGCACGAGGATCGTCGGCTCGACGTCCTCGACGATATAGACGATCTCGCGGCTGACGGAGCGTGGCATGACCGGCACCAGCACCGCGCCGATCTTCGAGGCGGCGAGATGGATCTCAATCCAGGCGGCGCAATTGTCGAGCAGCGTCGCGATGCGCTTTCCGGGCGCGACACCGAGATCGAGCAAGGCATTGGCGAGACGGTTGGCGCGCTCGTCGAGTTGGCGCCATGTCAGGACCTGTCCTTGCCAGACGAGCGCCGGACGGTCGCCGATCGTTCGTGCGTTGCGGGAGACGAAGTCGCCGACACCGCCCGTCGCGGCGCCGAGGCCGAGGCGCTCGCTCACTGGAAGCGCTCGTCTTCCTGCAGCAGGACCGTCAGACGGTCGAGCGCCTGGCGCAGCCCGTCGAGCTGGCGCGCGGTCAGCTCGGCCGCCAGCATCGCCTGGAACTTTCGCCGTGCTGGGCGGATCGTCCGGTAGAGTTCGAGACCCTTCTCGGTGCAGGCGAAGAGCGGCGAGCGCCGGTCGCGCGGGTTCTCCTGCTTGGTGACGCAGCCGCGCTCGATGAGCGAGGTTGCGGCGCGGCTCACCTCGGCACGGTCGACGA
>JAQGID010000235.1 GCA_028291405.1 Rhodospirillales bacterium
GGCGCCGCCCGCGACGGCGCCAGCCTCGTCCCCGCCGAGCGTGGCGCCAGCCCCGGCGTCTCCGCCGCCCGCCGCGTCGCCGCCGCCGTCGCACTCGCTCGTCAGCTTGAATGCGCCCGACCCGGCCCCAGCGTCGGCATCTTCGGCTTCCTCACCTCCGGCTGCGTCATCGGCTGCCGCGCCGCCGCCTGCCAATCCGCCGCCCGCCAATCCGCCGCCCGCCAATGCGCCGCCGCCGCTGGTCAGTCCCAGCGTGCGCAGCGTTCCCGAGCCGGAGACGCCGCGGGCGCCGCCGCCGGCCCCGACGATCCCCGGCGCCCGGCCCATTCCGGGTCCGGCTGCCGCCGCGCCGCCGCGCCTCGCCTCGCGGCCGCCGCCCGCCGCGACGCCGGAGTCCGGCACGGTGCTGGGTCAGGTCAGCTTCGCACCGAACTCGGCGCGGCTGAGCCCCAGCGGCAGCCAGGCCGTCGCGGCCGCCGCCAAGGCGCAGCGCGACAGCGGCTCGCCGCTGCGCGTCGTCGGCCATGGCGGCACCGGCGGCGACAGCCCGACGCAACAACTCGCCGGTTTCCGCATCGCGCTCGACCGCGCCAACGCGGTCGCCGTCGCCCTGACCCAGGCCGGCGTCCCGACCGATCAGATCCTGCTCGAGACAGCCCCAACCGACGGCAACGCCTCCAACCAGGCCGAGATCTTCCTGGGGAACTGACCCCGGAAGACGCGGCGAACGCGCAAAGGACGATTCGCATCGTGAACCGCCCGCTCAACCTCGCCATTGCCGGTCTCGGTACCGTCGGCGCGGGCGTCGTGCGGCTGCTCCGCAGCAACGGCAAGCTCATCGCCTTGCGCGGCGGCCGGGCGTTCACGATCGCCGCCGTCGCGGCGCGCGATCCCGGCAAGGCACGCGGCCTCGATCTTTCGGGGGTGCGCTGGTGCGACGACGCGGTCGCGATGGCCGCCGACCCGACGGTCGACGTCGTCGTGGAGCTGATCGGCGGCTCCGACGGCATCGCCCGGCAGATCGTCGAGACCGCGCTGACGCACGGCAAGCACGTCGTGACCGCGAACAAGGCGCTGATGGCGCAACATGGCAGCGCGCTGGCGCTGCTTGCCGAGACGAACGACAAGGTGCTGGCCTTCGAGGCGGCCGTTGCCGGCGGCATCCCGGCGATCAAGACGCTGCGCGAAGGCCTCGCGGCGAACCAGATCGCGCGGCTCTATGGTATCCTCAATGGCACCTGCAACTATATCCTCACGCAGATGAGCGAGCCTGGGCGGGAGACCGGCCGCGAGTTCGGCGACGTCCTCGCCGAAGCGCAGGCGCTGGGCTATGCCGAAGCCGATCCCAGCTTCGACGTCGACGGCGTCGACGCGGCGCACAAGCTGGCGATCCTGACCAGCCTCGCCTTCGGCAGCGCGGTCGATTTCGCCGGCATCCACGTCGAGGGCATTCGGCACGTCTCGGCGCTCGACATCGATTTCGCGGCCGAGCTCGGCTATCGCATCAAACTGCTCGGAATTGCGCGGCTGACCGAACGAGGCGTCGAGCAGCGCGTTCATCCCTGCATGGTTCCCCTCGCCACCCCGATTGCCGCCGTCGACGGCGTCTTCAACGCCGTCGTCGCGGAGTGCGATTTTGCCGGCCGCATCGTGCTGCAGGGCCGCGGCGCCGGCGCGGAGCCGACCGCCTCGGCGGTGGTCGCCGATCTGATCGACATCGCCGCCGGGCGGCGGACGCCGACGTTCGGCGTGCCGGCCGCCTCGCTGGCGCGCCGGCCAGCCTCGCCGATGCTGCACCACCGCGGCGCCTATTACATCCGCCTCATGGTGCTCGATCGGCCCGGCGTCATCGCCGACATTGCCGCGGCGCTGCGCGACGAGCAGGTCTCGATGGAGGCGATGATCCAGCGTGGCCGCTCGCCCGGCGAGGCGGTGCCGATCGTGCTGACGACGCATGTCACCGAAGAGGCGGCGATGCGCCGCGCCCTCGACCGTATCGCGCTGCTCGATACCGTCACCGAGCCGCCGCGCATGATCCGCATCGAGGATCTATAGTATTGTTGAACGCCTGAAACCGCCGGGAGACACGATGACCGACATGACGATGATGGACCGCAACCTCGCCCTCGAGGCGGTGCGGGTCACCGAGGCGGCGGCGTTGACCGCCTCGCGCCTGATGGGGCGCGGCGACGAGAAGGCGGCCGACCAGGCCGCCGTCGACGCGATGCGCATGGCGCTGAACGGGCTCGCGATCGACGGCACCGTGGTGATCGGCGAGGGCGAGCGCGACGAGGCGCCGATGCTCTATATCGGCGAAAAGGTCGGCACAGGGCAGGGCCCCAAGATCGACATCGCCCTCGACCCGCTGGAAGGCACGACGATCACCGCCAAGGGCGGACCTAACGCGCTCGCCGTCATCGCCATGGCCGAGGCCGGCGGCTTCCTCAACGCCCCCGACGTCTACATGGACAAGATCGCGGTCGGCGGCGATCTGCCGCCCGGCGTCGTCGATCTCGACGAGAAGCCGGCGACCAACCTCAAGAACCTCGCGAAGGCGAAGAAGCTCGACGTCGCCGACCTCGTCGTCTGCATCCTCGACCGGCCGCGCCATTCCGAGCTGATCGCCAAGGTCCGCGAGGCCGGCGCCCGCATCATGCTGATCGGCGACGGCGACGTCAGCGGCGTCATCTCGACCTCGCAGCCGGACAGCGGCGTCGATTTCTACCTCGGCTCGGGCGGCGCGCCGGAAGGCGTCCTCGCGGCGGCGGCGCTGCGCTGCATCGGCGGCCAGATGCAGGGAAGGCTGATCTTCCGCAACGACGACGAGAAGGGCCGCGCGACTCGGATCGGCATCACCGACTTCAACCGCAAATACGATCTGCTCGACCTCGCCAAGGGCAACGTCATGTTCGCCGCGACCGGCGTCACCACCGGGACGATGCTGCAGGGCGTCCGCCGCTTCGCCGGCGGCGCCACGACGCATTCGCTGGTGATGCGCTCGAAGAGCGGCACCGTCCGCTACATCTCGGCACAGCACAATCTCGAGCGCAAGACCGGGTTCCTGCCGGCCGATCGGTGACGGCTCCGCTCGCCGCGCTTGCCGGGGAAGAGGCCGACGCCGGCTTCTACCTCGGCGTCGCGCGCTCGTTGTGCGGCCGCCAGTGGCGGCAGGCGCCGGGCGACGACCGGCTGGCGCTCGCCCTCGCGCAGCGCTTCGGCCTGCCCGAGGTGCTCGGCCGCATCATGGCCTCGCGCGGCATCGACCTCGACGGCGCCGAGGCGTTTCTCGAGCCGCGGCTGCGCAGCGCGCTGCCGGATCCCAGCCTCCTGCGCGACATGGACAAGGCGGCGGCAAGACTTGCCGCGGCAGTGACGGCCGGCGAGCAGATCGCGGTGTTTGGCGATTACGACGTCGACGGCGCGACCTCCTCGGCGCTGCTGCAGCGCTTTTTCGAAGCCGTCGGCGGCAAGGTCGCGGTCTATATTCCCGACCGCCAGAAGGAGGGCTACGGCCCCAATCTGCCGGCGCTGCTGCGCCTGCAGGCGGCTGGCGCCGGCGTCGTCGTCACCGTCGATTGCGGCACGACGGCGCATGACGTCCTCGCCGCCGCCGCCGCCGCCGGCATCGAGATCGTCGTCGTCGACCACCACGTCGCCGAGCCGGCGCTGCCGCCGGCGCTGGCGATCGTCAATCCGAACCGGCTCGACGAGAGCGGCGCCCACGGCCAACTCGCCGCCGTCGGCGTCGCCTTCCTGCTGATCGTCGCGGTCAACCGGGCGCTGCGCGACACCGGCTGGTTCAACAACCGGCCGGCGCCGCATCTGCTGCAATGGTTGGACCTGGTGGCGCTGGGCACGGTCTGCGATGTCGTGCCGCTGACCGGCATCAACCGCGCTCTCGTCGCGCAGGGTTTGAAGGTGATGCAGCGCCGCGGCAATCCCGGCATCGCGGCGCTCGCCGACGTCGGCCGGGCGAACGAGCGGCTCGAGGCCTATCACGCCGGCTTCATTCTGGGCCCGCGGGTCAATGCCGGCGGTCGCGTCGGCAGCGCCGATCTCGGCTCGCGGCTCCTCGCTACCGATGATCCGGCGCTGGCGCAGGAGCTCGCGCGACAGCTCGACGGCTTCAACTCCGAGCGGCGCGAGATCGAGGCCGCCGTGCTCGAGGCGGCGATCGCCGCCGTCGAGGCGCGGCCGCTGACGGCGCCGCTCGTCTTCGTCGCCGGCGCCGGCTGGCACCCCGGCGTCATCGGCATCGTCGCGAGCCGCCTCAAGGAGCGCTACAACCGCCCCGCCTGCGTCGTCGCCTTGGGCGAGGACGGCATCGGCAAGGGTTCCGGCCGCTCGGTCGCCGGCGTCGCGCTCGGCGATATCGTCATCGCGGCGCGCCAGGAAGGGCTGCTGCTCAACGGCGGCGGCCATGCGATGGCGGCGGGCTTCGCCGTCGCCGCCGGCGGGCTCGAGGCCTTCAGCGACTTCCTCGCCGCCCGCATCGCCGCGGCGATCGGCAGCGAGGAAATCGTGCCGCGGCTGATGCTCGATGGCGCGCTGACCCCGGCGGCGGCGAACGGCGAGCTCTACGCGATGGTCGAGCGTCTCGCCCCCTTCGGCGCCGGCAATCCCGAGCCGCGCTTCGCCATTCCCGCCGCCCGCCTCCTCTACGCCGAGCCGGTCGGCGGCCAGCATGTCCGCTGCACGATCGGCGACGGCGCCGGCACCGCGCGGCTCAAGGCCATCGCCTTCCGCTGCATGGAGAACGCGCTCGGCGCCGCCCTGCTCGAGCGCAGCGGCGCCCTCTTCCATTTCGCCGGCCACCTGCGCGCCGACACCTGGGCCGGCAACGGCGCCGTACAGTTCTGCATCGACGACGCGGCGCCGGCGTGAGCCTCGGCCCGACTGCCACCTTGATTTATCCCGCCCGCACGTCTATCCACTGCGCGCCAGCCTCCCACGTCCCCATCGTCTAGAGGCCTAGGACATCGCCCTTTCACGGCGGTAACACGGGTTCGAATCCCGTTGGGGACGCCAAGAGTTCATCAATGGGCAGGTAGAGGGCAATATTCTCTGCTCGTGACTGCTCATGCACTGGGTTCAAATCCCGTTTGGAACGCCAATTGGCAGCCGGCTCAGGTCGGTTCGGCGATTTGGTCGCAGCCGCCGGCGAACACGCCGATTTTCACTTGGGCGGCAGGTGTCGAAGGGCATTACCAAGCCTATCGGGAACCCTCTCTCGGTGTCAGCGAGGACGGCGGATTCGGCAGCGTCACGCTCGACGGCCGGGTGACCTTCAACCAGTGGCAATTGCGCGGGGAGGGGTCGGTGGTCTATGGCATGATGGATTACTCGGGGTCCGGCATGATCGATGGCATAAACGATCTCGAAATCGAGGCCAGAATCATCGGGGCTTACGTCTTCACGATCGATACGCTCGGCAACCAGCTGACCCCTTATTCCGGCTATGGCTATCGGCGCCTCTAGGGGTGTCACCGTCGGCGGCGGCTATGAGCCGGCGAATAATACGACCGAGGTCGGAGTCAGTCTCAAGGCGTGGTTCTGAGGATCGGATTGAGACTCGGGAGGCGTCGTGCCAGATTTCGTGATGCGCGCGTCTTTCCAATCACTCGAGAAACGAAGGCGATGGCAAGGGAACGATCGTCGATGCATCCTGCGCGAACTTGCCGACCGGTTCTTCATGGTTGCGCGGCGGCCTGTCTCTTCTGGAGCATCGCCGCGGCGCGGGCCGAGACGCCCGTGCCGATGCCCGACAAGAGCGCCTATACGCTGTTCAATCCGACGCCCGACGACCAGATGCGCGCCTTCGCGCCCGACCGGCCGACCAAGATCACCGGCCCGACCACGGTGGATGCCGGCCATTTTCAAATCGAAACGGACATCTTCAACTACACTTACGATCGCCGAAACGATCAGCGCATCACGACGAAATCGAGCCTGTGGTTCGATCCGACGCTCAAGCTGGGGCTCACCAACGACATCGACGCCGAGGTGACGCTGACCCCCTATCTGAAGAGCCGCGCAAGTGACCAGCGCAGCGGAGACAGTACTCAGGCGGAAGGAATAGGCGACACGGTCCTGCGGCTGAAGATCAATCTCGAAGGCAACGACGGGGGCGATTTCGCGCTGGCGGTGCTGCCTTACGTCAAGCTGCCGACGGCCGCCGCCAACCTCGGCAACAATCAGCTCGAGGCGGGAATCCTCCTTCCGATGACGTATGCGCTGGGGAGCGATTTCACGGTCGCTTATCAAACGTCGGTCAATTGGCTCAAGGATAATTTCGACAACGGCTTGCACTGGGACTTTCAGAACACGCTGACGCTCGGCCACCCGGTTCTGGAGCGGGCATCGGTGTTCGTCGAACTGTTCCACGAGATCGGAATCGATAAGGGGGCACGCAGCATTATCACCGCGGATCTCGCCGCGGCGTACCTGCTGACGGACAATCTGCAAATCGATGCCGGCGTGAATTTCGGCATCACCCGCGCCGCGCCGGACACCAACATCTATGTCGGGATCGCGCTGCGCCTCTAGGTACCCCGCGGACGGAACGTTCGGGTTCGGGAGATTACTTGCCGCACCTGGTCGCGGCTTCCGCTGTGAACCTGCGGCTATCGAGGAGCGCGATCATCTCGTCGCGCCCGAAATCCTGGCGCTCGGAACTTGAGGTTTCATGAAACGTACACATCGGTCGTCGATGGAGGGACCGGTGAGCCTGGATCTTGCGATTTTTCACGTTATTAACGGCGTCGCCGGCAGTTGGACGATGGATCGGATCGTCAACTACGTCTCCGACAGCACGATGCTGCGCACCGCGCCGTTCCTGGTGCCGCTGTGGTATTTCTGGATGGCGCCGAGTGCAGACCTCGAGCGCCGGCGAAGAGTCATCATGAGTACGCTGCTCGGCGTCGCCGTGTCGCTCGTCGCGAATCGCGTGATTGCCAGCTTCTTGCCGTTCCGGGTCCGCCCGATGTTCACCGAGGGCATCGGCTTCCATGCCCTGTCGGTGAACCCGCCGA
This sequence comes from Rhodospirillales bacterium, assembly GCA_028291405.1. Lineage (GTDB taxonomy): Bacteria > Pseudomonadota > Alphaproteobacteria > ATCC43930 > CGMCC-115725 > URHD0088. Next base: position 7,032 of record JAQGID010000235.1, read on the forward strand.
TGGATCTCGAGAATTGGAGCTCATTTCCGAGCGACAACGCGACGTTCTTCTTCGCCCTCGCGACGGGGCTCTTTTTCCTGACGCGGCGATACGGAATCTATCTCTGGCTCCACGCCCTGGCAGTCATCTGCCTGCCGCGCATCTACATGGGGATCCATTATCCGAGCGACATCGCGGTTGGGGCGGTGCTGGGCATAATCGGCGGCTTTCTCGCCCTCGTGCCGGGCTTGCCGCGCCTGTTGCGCTTTTCCGAGATCAGTCGATGGTCGGACGATCATCGCGGAGTCTTCGCGGCGCTTTTCTTCCTCGTCACCATGGAAATGGCTCTCATCTTCGATGATCTGCGCAACCTTGCGCATGGCTTCATCAGGGGGCTGAAAGTGGCGGGATTGCCGGTGCGCGAGGAGATCGGCCTGTTCGCGATGGGCGCAGCCCTCGTCGGCCTCGCGCTCATCGGCCGCGGCATCGTGACATACCGTCTCAAGGCAAGTCGGCGGCCGGGCGAGCAATCCGCCTCCGGCGCCGTTTGAGGCTGGGGGCAGCCCCTTTCCAATCTTCCAGAGGGGTGCTACGTTCCCGCCTTGTTCTTGGCGGCGCCACCTCAATCTCGAAGCGGATCTCGTGTCTTCGGGCTCCCGGGCGTCGGGTACCCCGGAGACTTCATGAGCCCCGCGCATCTGCGAGAGTTGAATCCCGAGCAGCGCAGGGCCGTCGAATATGGCGTCGGGCTTGCCGATGGCGCCATCGGCGGGCCGCTTCTCGTCATCGCCGGGGCAGGGTCGGGCAAGACCAACACGCTCGCGCATCGCGTCGCGCATCTCGTCGTCAGCGGCGTCGATCCGCGGCGCATCCTGCTGATGACCTTCTCGCGCCGCGCGGCGGCCGAGATGACGCGGCGGGTCGCGCGGATCTGCACGCAGGTGCTGGGGGCGAATGCCGGCGTCATGACTGATACGCTGGCCTGGGCCGGCACGTTTCACGGCATCGGCGCGCGGCTGCTGCGCGATTACGCCGAGCAGATCGGGCTCGATCCCGATTTCACGATCCACGATCGCGAGGATTCCGCCGACCTCATCAATCTCGTGCGGCACGAGCTCGGGTTCTCGAAGACCGAGAGCCGCTTTCCCGCCAAGGGCACGTGCCTCGCGATCTATTCGCGCGCGGTGAACGCCGAGCTGCCGCTCGATCGCGTGCTGATGGCTCACTATCCCTGGTGCGCCGTTTGGGAGGCGCAGCTGCGCCAGCTGTTCGCCACCTATGTCGAGGCCAAGCAGGCGCAGAACATCCTCGATTACGACGATCTGCTGCTCTACTGGGCGCGCACCGTCGGCGATCCGATGCTCGCCGAGGACATCGGCGGCAGGTTCGACCACGTGCTGGTCGACGAGTACCAGGACACCAACCGCCTGCAGTCGGCGATCTTGCTGGCGCTGAAGCCGCAAGGGCGGGGACTCACCGTCGTCGGCGACGATGCGCAGTCGATCTATTCCTTCCGCGCCGCCACCGTCCGCAACATCCTCGACTTTCCCGGCAGCTTCAGCCCCGCCGCCGAGATCGTCACCCTCGACCGCAACTACCGCTCGACGCAGCCGATCCTCGCGGCCGCCAACGGCGTCATCGAGCTTTCCGCCGAGCGCTTCACCAAGAACCTGTGGACCGAGCGCCTGTCGGCCGAGCGGCCGCGGCTGGTCAGCGTCCGCGACGAGACCGACCAGGCCGGCTATATCGTGGAGCAGGTGCTCGAAGGCCGCGAATGCGGCACGCCTTTGAAGCAACAGGCGGTGCTGTTCCGCACCTCGCATCACAGCGGCCCGCTCGAGGTCGAGCTGACGCGCCGCAACATTCCCTTCGTCAAGTTCGGCGGCCTCAAATTCCTCGACAGCGCGCATGTCAAGGACATGCTGGCGATGCTGCGCTTCGCGCAGAATCCGCGCGACCGAGTCGCGGGGTTTCGCCTTATGCTGCTGCTGCCGGGGGTGGGGCCCGCCTCGGCGCAGCGCGTCCTCGACGGGATGGCCGAGCAGCCGGATCCGCTCGCCGCGCTCACCGCGATCGCGCCGCCGCCGCGCGCCGGCGACAACTGGGTCGGCTTCGTCGAGACGCTGCAGCTTCTGCGCGCCGGAAAGTCCGGCTGGCCAGCCGAGATCGAGCATGCGCGCCGCTGGTACGAGCCGCATCTCGAGCGCATCCACGACGATGCGGCGATGCGCCAGCTCGATCTGCTGCAGCTCGAGCAGATCGCGACGGGCTATCCGTCGCGCGATCGCTTCCTGACCGAGCTGACGCTCGATCCGCCGGATGCCACCAGCGATCAGTCGGGCGTGCCGTTTCTCGACGAGGATTATTTGATCCTCTCGACCATCCATTCCGCCAAGGGGCAGGAGTGGAAATCGGTCTTCGTGCTCAACGTCGTCGACGGGTGCATCCCGTCCGATCTCGGGACCGGCACGACGGCGGAGATCGAGGAGGAGCGGCGGCTGCTCTATGTCGCGATGACGCGGGCGAAGGACAATCTGCATGTCGTCGTGCCGCAGCGCTTCTTCACGCACGGGCAGAATCCGCAGGGCGACCGCCATGTCTATGCCTCGCGGAGCCGGTTCATTCCGGGGAGCCTGCTGCCGCATTTCGAATGCACGGCATGGCCGGCGGCTGCGGCGACGGTCGGCGCCGCTCCCGACGTCAGGCAGCGCCGGATCGACGTCGGGGCGCGGATGCGGGCGATGTGGCGGTGAGCGAGCGTGCCTGACGCTCGTCCGCGGTGAAATTCCGAAAGGTCACCGAGTATCTGAGGGCATCGACGACCGGCAGGCTGTGCTCCCATTCGCGCCGCGCCGGGCCGCGCAGGAGATAGGCCGACCGCGGCTCGACGATCCGGGAAAGACGATCCCAACCCGATCCCGCCTTGCGGCGGAAGCGCAGAACGCCGGGCGAGAGGAACGAGATGCCGATCACGTCCTCGAACATCGGCTTGTCGCGATGCCAGCCGATGCCGGCACCGGGCGCATATTCGGTGACGAGAATTTGCTGGAGCCCCGCGGGGTCGACACCGGCAAAGGCGGCGGCCTTCTCGCGCAACGGGAAGAAGAAGCTCGGTATCTCCTCGCTCTGCCGAAGCGCGCGGCCGGCGTAGTCATAGCGCCAGCCGAACGAGACGATCCGCCGCTTGCCGAGATAGCCGTGAAACTCGAAAGGCTGGAACGGCAGATCGGCGAAGCGCTCGACGAGCGCGCCCTCCTCGCTCTCGGCAATCAACTCGGCTCGGTAGGCGAAGCCGGGCGGCATCGTTCGCTCGGCGGCGAAAAGATCGGTCTGTTGCAGGCTGAGCATGGCGGCTATATCGCCCCGTGCGAGACGGCCTGCAAGATGTCGGGCCTAGGCTTTCTCCCCGGTCTTTAGCCCGCGCGGCGCGTCAGGCTTCCTCGATCAGCGCGACGATCTGGCCGGCCTTGACGACCCGGCCGGGCTGGAAGCGCAACTCGCGCACGGTGCCGCCGACCGGCGCGACGACGGCGATCTCCATCTTCATCGATTCCGTCACGACCAGGACCTGACCGGCGGTCACGGAGTCGCCGACCGCGACCTCGATCTTCCAGACGACGCCGGTCGTGGAGGCGTGCACGGGGCTGGTGCCTTCGGGCCAATTCTCCTCGGCCAAGGTGGAAGGGTCGACGGCGTCGTCGGCGACATAGGTGTCGAGCCCCTGCTCGCGCCAGCGTTGCCGTTCGGCCTCGAAGGCTTGTTGCTGGCGCGACTTGGCGCCGGCGATCTCCGCCGCGTTCGCCGCGAGGAATTTCTCGTGCTCGCCCAGCGTGAAGCGGCTCTCCTCGATGCGCAGCGGATAGAGTCCGTGCGGGAAGGCCGCGCGCGCCTCGACGAGCTCGTCGCCGGAGACGGGAAAGAAGCGGATTTGGTCGAAGAACCGCAGCAGCCAGGGCTGCTCGAAGCAATCCGTCTTCCGCCAGCGATTCCACATCTGGATGGTGCGGCCGAACAGCTGATAGCCGCCCGGACCCTCCATGCCGTAGACGCAGAGATAGGCGCCGCCGATGCCGACGGCGTTCTCCGGCGTCCAGGTGCGCGCCGGATTGTACTTGGTGGTGACCAGCCGGTGGCGCGGATCGAGCGGCGTCGCCACCGGGGCACCGAGATAGACGTCGCCGAGGCCGAGGACGAGGTAGCTCGCGTCGAAGACGATGCGTCTGACGTCGTCCTCGCTGTCGAGCCCGTTGATGCGGCGGATGAACTCGATGTTCGACGGGCACCAGGGCGCGTTCGGACGCACCAGCTCGGCATATTTCCGCATGGCGAGCTGCGCCTGCTCGTCGTTCCAGGACAGCGGCAGATGCACGATGCGGCTGTCGATGGAAACCGAGCGGGGATCCGGGAGCTCGCTTTCCAGCGCGACGAGCGTGTCGAGCAGGCGGCGCTGCGAGAGGATGCGGCTGTCGTAATGAATTTGCAGCGAGCGAATCCCCGGCGTCAGGTCGATGATCGCCGGCAGCTTCGCGACGTGCACGCTCTGCATCAGCAGGTGCACGCGGACGCGCAACGCGATGTCGAGGACCATCGCGCCGTATTCGACGAGCAGGTAATCGTCGCCGGCGGCGCGATACGCGACCTCGACCGCGCGATCGAGACTGCGAAGGACGTCGCCCTGCGGAACCGCGCCGGAAAAGACGATCGGCGCCGCCTGGCGAAGCGCCACCGCCTGCTCCGGCGTCATCGCGCGGAAGCGGAGCCTGTCGCCGGGCTTCAGCTGGCCGAGCTTCCAGAGTTCGCCGCTCGCCACCACCGCCGGACACACGAAGCCGCCGAGACTCGGACCGTCGGGGCCGAGGATGATCGGCATGTCGCCGGTGAAATCGATGGCACCGACGGCATAGGCATTGTCGTGGATGTTGGACGGGTGCAGCCCCGCCTCGCCGCCGTCGGCCCGCGCCCATTGCGGCCGCGGCCCGATCAGGCGGACGCCGGTGCGGGCGCTGTTGAAATGGATCTCGTATTCGTCCGCGAAGAGGGCGACGATATCGGCCTCGGTGAAGAAGTCGGGAGCGCCGTGCGGGCCGTAGAGCACGCCGATCTCCCAGCGGTCGGTCAAGGGCGGCAGGTCTTCGGGCAGCGTTGCCATTGCCGGCGCGGCGGGCTCGCTGCTGATGCGCAGCGTGTCGCCGGCCTTGAGGACGCCGGTCGCATGGCCGCCGAAGCCGCCAAGCGAGAAGGTCGAGCGCGAGCCGAGATAGAGCGGCGCATCGAAACCGCCGCGCACCCCGAGATATGTCCGCATCCCCGGCCCGGCGATTCGGCCGAGCGCCAGCACCTGACCGGGCTTGACGCCGATCGGCTGCCAATATGGGATTGGCACGCCGTCGAGCGTCGCGGTCATGATCGCGCCGCCCAGCGCGATCGTGGCGTCGCTGAGGAAGCGCAGGCTCGGCCCCATCAGGGTGCATTCGAGCACGGCGCAGCGCTCGTCGTTGCCGAGGACGCGGTTGACGATCCGGTGCGAGCGCTCGTCCATCGGACCGCTGGGCGGGATGCCGACATCCCAATAGCCGAGCCGACCCGGAAAATCCTGCAGGCTCGATTGCGCGCCGGGCGCCAGCACCTCGAGGCTGCGCGAGCGGAAGGCGAAGTCCTTGAGCGTCGCGGTCGTGGCGGTGCCGGAGCGAAATCCATCGCCGCGCAGGATCTGCGACAGATAGGCGAGATTCGTCTCGACGCCCCAGACGCTGGTCTCGTCGAGCGCGTTCGTCATCTTCGCGAGCGCGTCGCGCCGGTCTCGGCCATGCACGATGATCTTGGCGAGCATGGGATCGTAGAACGGCGATACCTCGGCGCCGGTCTCGATCCAGCTTTCGACGCGCGCCTGGGCCGGCATCGCGAGCGCGGTGATGACGCCGGTCGAGGGGCGGAAATCCTGCGCCGGATTCTCGGCATAGAGGCGCGTCTCGATCGCATGGCCGCGCGCCACCAGCTGCTCCTGCGGCGGCAGCGCGAATTCGCCGGCCGCCTGCCGCACCATCCATTCGACGAGGTCGACGCCGAAGACTTCCTCCGTCACCGGATGCTCGACCTGCAGGCGCGTGTTGACCTCGAGGAAATACGGCTCCTGACGCGCGACGTCGTAGACGAACTCGACGGTCCCCGCGGATTCGTAGCCGACCGCCCGCCCCAGCGCGATGGCGGCGCGGCGCAGCCGGTCGCGCATCGCCTCGCTCAAGTTGGGCGCCGGGGTTTCCTCGACGACTTTCTGGTTGCGCCGCTGCAGCGAGCAATCGCGCTCGCCGAGCGCGACGACTCCGCCCTTGCCGTCGCCGAAGATCTGCACCTCGATGTGGCGCGCCTGCGCGACGAAGCGTTCGAGGTAGAGCCGGGCATCGCCGAAATTGCCGGAGGCCAACCGTGCTACGCCGTCGTAGCGCTGTGACAGCTCCTCCGGGGTGCGGCAGAGCTGCATGCCGATGCCGCCGCCGCCCGCCGTGCTCTTCAGCATGACGGGGTATCCGATGCGGGCGGCTTCGACGAGCGCCTGCGCCCCGTTCTCGAGCAATCCGCTGCCAGGCAGCAGTGGCACGCCGGACTGTGCCGCGATCTCACGCGCCGTATGCTTCAGGCCGAAGGCGCGGATATGGTCGGGGCGCGGCCCGATGAAGACGATGTTCTCGGCGGCGAGGCGCTCGGCGAAGCCGATGTTCTCCGAAAGGAATCCGTAGCCGGGGTGCACCGCCTGTGCGCCGGTCGCGCGGCAGGCGGCGATGATCTTGTCGACGTCGAGATAGGTTTCCGCCGCGGCGCCGGCGCCCAGCCGCACCAAGCGGTCGGCGCTGCGCATCGGCGCGGTGAAGCGGTCGGCGTCCGACGCGACGGCCACCGCCTCGATGCCGAGGCGATGCAGCGTGCGAATGACGCGGGCTGCGATCTCGCCGCGGTTGGCAACCAGGACTGTCTTGAACATTGCCGCTCTTAGCTGTCGGGCGCGTCCCAGATGAGGACTCGGATCGGCGTCGGGTCGAAGCCGTTGCAGGGATTGTTGACCTGCGGGCAATTCGAGATGACGCAGAGCACATCCATCTCGGCGCGCAGCTCGACGTAGTCGCCCGGCTTGGACGCGCCATCGACGATCGCCAGCTCGCCGTCGGGCAGGATCGGGACGTTCATGAAGAAGTTGATGTTGCTGACGATGTCGCGCTTGTCCATGCCGTGCCGCGCCAGCTCGACGAGGAAATTCTCGCGACAGGCGTGCATGTAGCGGGTGTGATGGCCGAACCGCACCGTGTTGGCCTCGCAGCTGCAGGCGCCCGCCGAGGTGTCGTGATCGCCGCTGGTATCGGCGGTCACGATCGCCATGACGTTGCCGTCGTTCGAGAGAAGCCGCGTTCCAGCGGTGACATAGGCGGAGCCTTGCGCCGCCACGGTGTCCTGGGCGCTGTAGCGCTCGATCAATTTGTCGGCGCGATAGAGCAGCGTGTCGACCGCCTGCTGGCCCTCGAGGTCGACGATGCGCAGGGATTGTCCCTTGCGGACGAGGCCGGACCAGGGCGTGCGGGCCGGAACGACGTGGTCGTAGACAGCCTCAGTAGGATCGAGCGGAGAGGTTGCGATCGTCATGGCCGGCCTGCCGTATTCTCGAAGGCGCGCACGGCTTCTTCCGTCGCCGTGCGACAGAGATCGTCCGCGGCTGCTTGCGGAGAGCGCCACAGAATGGCGCGGACCGGCTCCGCGCTCCAGTCCGGCGCGGGGCTGAGGGGATGGGGACAGTTGGAGAGCGCGACGATGAGGTCCATCTCGGCGCGCAGGTCGATATAGTCGCCCGGCTTCACGGTGCCGTCGCGCCAGACGAGCTTGCCTTTCTCGTCGGTGCCGACCGGCACGAAGAAGCTGATGCAGGGGCCGACGTCGCGCACGGTCATGCCGTGTTTCGCGGCCGCCAGGATGAAATTCTCATGCGAGTTGCGGCGCGTCGGGCTGACGCCGTATTTGCGCGCGTCGCTGCTCCGCGTGCTGGCGCCGGCGACGCAATCGTGCTGGCCGCAGGTGTCGTCGGTGATCGAAGCGATGACGCGCCCCATGTCGGAGAGCAACAGCTTGCCGCGCGCCAGCCGCGCGGTCCATTGCACCTTGACCGAATCCGCGGGGTTGAAGCGCTCGCTCGTGTCGTCGGCGTTCCAGAACAGCGCTGCGACGCCATGCGTCGCATGGTCGTTGACGAGGCGCAGACTTTGCCCGCGAATCATCCGGCATGTCCAGTACCAGCCGGCCGGGATCTCCTCCTCGTGCTCGATCAGGGCGGCAGGCAGCGTCTGGGGATTGGCCGCGTGGCTCGCCGCCGGGCGGCTGGAATTGACCGATTGCGCGCGCGCCTTCAGCTCGAAATAGCGGCGGCGGTATTCCTCGGGCGTTGCAAGCGTCTCGCTCATCCTGGCCTCCGGGCTTTGTCGTCGTCCTGGCGAAACGGATGAAGCTGGGGAATCAGCGCCGCGATCAGATGCATCTTGCCGGAGATGACGCCGCGCCGCGACGTCATCTCGTCGGCGATCACGCGCAGCTTATGCGCCGGCCCTTGCACCAGGATGACCTCCATCGTCTGATTATGCATGAGATGGACGTGCAGCGAGCTGATGACCTCGTCGATGTAGCGAAACTGCAGATCGGCGAGCTGCTTCTGCAGACCGGAGGCGGAATTGTCGTAGAACAGCGTCACGACGCCGACCATGACGTCCTCGCCGAGATTGCTTTTGTGCTCGACCAGCGACTGGTAGAGCATGTCGCCGATCGCGTGGGACCGGCTGCCGAAGCCGCGCTCCTCGACCATGCGGTCGAGGTCGCACAACAGGCTCTCGGGCAGCGACATGCTGATCCGCGAGACCTGTTTGCTGTTGCCACGCACATGCGTGCTCATCGTTTTCTCCCGACCTAGAACAGGCTGCTGTATCGCTCGATCTCCCATTTGCTGACCGACAGATGATAGGATTCCCATTCCATCGTCTTGTACTTGATGAACTCGTCGCGCAGCGCCTTGCCCAGCGTCGCCTCGACCAGCGGGTCGGCGGCGAAGGCCGCGACGGCCTCCTGCAGCGTCTGCGGCAGGAACTCGATGCCGCGATCGCGTCGCTCGGCGTCGGTCATCTCGTAGAGATTGTCCTCGTTCGGCTTGCCGGGGTCGATCTTGTTCCGGATGCCGTCGAGACCAGCCGCCAGCGCCAGCGTCGCCGCGAGATAAGGGTTCACCGCGCCGTCGGCGTTGCGCGACTCGCAGCGGCCGCCGCCGGCCGGGACGCGCACCGAATTGGTGCGATTGTTCGAGCCGTAGGAATTGAACACCGGCGCCCACGAGAAATTGCTCATCGCGCCGCGCCGCACCAGACGCTTGTAGCTGTTGACCGTCGGCGCGAAGGCGGCGCAGAGCGCGCGGCCGTGCTTGAGAATGCCGCCGATGAAATGATAGCCGGTCTCGGTCAGCCCGATGCCGCGCGGATCCTCGGACGGCGAGCAGGCGAAGGCGTTGGCGCCGCTCTTCAGATCGTAGAGCGACATGTTGAAATGCGCCCCGGTGCCGGTCTTGTCGGCAAAGGGCTTCGGCATCATCGTCGCGTGCAGCCCCTGCTCGCGGGCATAGTGTTTGGCCATATAGCGGAAGAAGATGAAGCGGTCGCACATGGTGAGCGCGTCGGCGTAGTTGAAGTCGAACTCGTACTGGCCGTTCGCGTCCTCGTGATCGAAGGAATAGAGATCCCAGCCGAGGTCGTTGATGCAGCTCGCGACCTTGTCGAGCCAGGTGAAATTGGCGAGGAAGCCGCGTACGTCGTAGCAGGGCTTGACGAGCGTGTCCTCGGGGTCGGGCACCGAGAGCGAGCCGTCGGCATTCTGCTTGAGGAGGTAGATCTCGCATTCGATGCCGAGGTTGAGGCCGAAGCCGAGCTCGCCGGCCTGCGCCAGCACGTTCTTCAGCGCGACGCGGGTGTTCAGTGGATAGGGCTTGCCCTGGAACATGTTGTCGGCGGGCATCCAGGCGACCTTGGGCTCCCACGGCAGCTGGATGATGTGGTCGAGATCGGGGACCGAGGTGATCTCGTCGTCGTTCGGCTCCTGCCCGAGACCGTCCAGCGCATAGCCGGTATAGCGTTCGGAGCCATGCGCCATATGGGCGAGATGCGACAGCGGCACGACCTTAGCCTTCGGCACCCCGTGGATGTCGACATAGGCGCCGATGCAATACTTTACCCCGCGGTCGCGCAGGCTGTGCTCGACCTCAGAGATTTTTTCCTGTGTGTACATCAGTCTCCGTCCTTGTTCGGGCGCATCGGCCTCAGGCGAAATACGAGTGATCGAGCGGCGGCGTTTCGGCGACGCCGCGCTGGATGAGGGAGGCGAGATCCTCCACCATCCAGGAGAACCAGAGCCGGCCGTTCTCGACGGTGGCCTTGCTCGGCGTCCCGGTGACGCCGTTGGTGCTCGTGCGGTTGACGGGATGGGAGAAGACCAGCCCCTCGGTACGATCCGGATCGTCGGCGGTGGCGATCAGCGCCTCGCGCACCAGCTCGGGCGCCACCGCCAGCATCATCGAGGTCTCGGCGTCGTTGGCGTGCCAATCTTCGCCGTCGGAAAAATGCGCCGCCCGGACGCGTGGGCTCAATGTCGCGGAGTTGAACAGCGCGACCATCAGATCGTCGTGCTCGCTGCGCAGCATCTCGAGCGCACAGCGCAGCGGTGCGGCGTTGGTGACATGGGTGTTGACGATGAAGAGCCGGCGCACGCCGCTGTGATAGGCCCAGTCGCCGATGTCCTTGACGAAATTGATCAGCGTGACCGGCTGCACCGCGAGCGTGCCGGCCCAGCGCCGGCTGTGGCCCAGCGAGCAGCCGTATGGGAGGGGCGGGAGCATCGGCACCTTCGTCCGCCTCGCGACCTCGGCGCACAGCCGGTCGGCGAGCACGGCATCGACGCCGGTGCCGAGGTGCGGACCGTGCTGCTCCGTCGCCCCGACCGGCAGGATCGCGGCATTGCCGACCTGCTGCAGATCGTGCGGAAGCTCCGCCCAGCTGCGCTCCGACCAGATCATCGTGCCTGCCTATTCGACATTATCGGCGACGTCTGTAAGGCGCGCGACTGCCGGGTAGCTCTCGAGCTCGTCGTCGCCGGTCGATTGATGGATGAGCTCCTCCAGCCGCCCCTTGGTCGCGAGAAACTCGGGGGTGATGCATTGCATCAGCGCGCGCGGACGCGGCACCGGCACCTCGATCAGCTCCTGGACGCGGCCAGGATGCGGCGACAGGACGAGGATGCGGTCGCCGAGAAAGATCGCCTCGTCGAGATCGTGGGTGATGAAGATGATCGTGATGTCGATCTTCTTCCAGATTTCCAGGAGATAGGCCTGCATGCGCGCCCGCGTCTGCGCGTCGAGCGCGCCGAAGGGCTCGTCCATCAGCAGGATGCGGGGCTGGTTGGCGAGCGCCCGGACGATCGCGGCACGCTGCTTCATCCCGCCGGAGAGCTGGTGCGGGTAGGCTTCGGCGAATTTCTCGAGGCCGACGAGCTGCAGCCATTGCAGGGCCTCGCGCTCTGCGGTGGATGCGCCGGTCCCGTTGACCTCGAGGCCGAACATCACGTTCTTCTTCACCGTCAGCCAGGGAAAGAGCGTGTAGCCCTGGAACACCATGCCGCGGTCGCGCCCCGGCCCGGAGACCGGCTTGTCCTGCAGCAGGACCTGGCCGGAGGTCTTTTCCTCGAGCCCGGCGAGGATCCGGATGAGGGTGGATTTGCCGCAGCCCGAGGGGCCGACGACGCAGAGGAACTCGCGCCGCTGCGTCGAGAAATTGATGTCGTCGAGCGCCACCGTCGTGCCGCTCGCCGACTTGAAGGTCTTGCCGAGATGCTCGACCTCGAGGATGGTCTCACGCGACTTCATCCGGTCGAAGCGGGCGCGGACGGCGTCGGACTGATCGAGATAGGAGGGCAGGGTGGCCGCTGTCGCGGCGGGATGGTTCATCGCCTGCCCTCAGCCGGTCTTGGCAAGGGAGCGATCCCACGGGAACAGGCGCCGGCTGAGCTGCGCCAGGATCATGTCGGTCCCGAGACCGAGAATGCCGATCATGATGATCGCAGCGTAGACGTTGGGGAAATGCTGGTAGCGGGCCTGTTGCGTGATGAACCAGGTGATGCCGCTGGTCGTGCCGATCAGCTCGGCGACGATGAGATAGGTCCAGGCCCAGCCGAGCAGGATGCGCTGATCGCGATAGAGGTCCGGCAGGATCGCGGGAAGCACGACGCGGCGGAGCAGCTGCGAATTCTTGGTGCCGAGCGTCAGCGCCGCCTCGACCAGCGCGATGTCCAGCTTGCGGGTTGTATTGGCGATGATGAGGATCTGCTGAAACAACGTGCCGATGACGATGATCGTGATCTTGGGCCCGTCGTAGATGCCGAGGATCGCGACCGCCAGCGCGCCGAACGCCGGCGCGGGCAGGTAGCGGAAGAACTCGGTGAAGGGCTCGAACAGCCGGGCGATGGCGGCATAGGTGCCGCAGAGGACGCCGAGCGGCACGCCGATGATCGACGAGATCACGAAGCCCCAGAAGATGATCTTGATGCTGTGCCACAGGCTCTGGTGCAGCCAGACGCCGTCCTGGGTCGGCGGCGGCGTCGTGAACGAACGGTAGAAGGCTGTCGCGACCTCGTCGGGCGACGGCAAGTAGATCGGGTTCGAGGCAATGCCTTGCGGCGGCGCGCGGTCCTCGGCCTTGGCATCGGCGACCTCGGCATCGAAGGCCGCGCGGTCCATCCGCATCTCGACCTGCAGATAGTCGGCCGAACCCGGATCGGTGATGAGGACCTGCGGGTGCCAGACCGCCGGGACGTAGCTCACGATGCTCCACAGCGCGATCGGCAGGACGAACGACATGACGCCGATCGAGAGCCTTGCACGCTGCGAGAGAGCGCGGTGAAGCTGGAACAGTTTCATCGTGAGCTACGCCCGGCGCCCGGCGCTACTTCAGGGCTGCGTCGGTTACCGACCCGTCGATCGCCGCGTTGATGTCCTGCGGCTCCTTGTAGACGTCGTTGGCGACGTTGAAGTCGTCGGCGATCTTCGACGAGCCGTAGAGCGACGTCAGCCCCTCGGCCTTGCCGAAGGTCTTCTTGCCGTCCGCGAGGCCAATGAGATGCGTCCCTTGCAGCAGCGGCTTGTAGGCGGCGGGGGTCAGGCCGACGCGCGCCGACATGATCTTGACGGCATCGTCCTGGGTCTTCGGATCGTTGATGTAAGAGACGACGTGATCCCACACCTTGGCGAGCTTCACGTAGTCGGCGCGATGCGCGTTGAGGCTCGTCGGCGAGGCGTAGAGGACGTCATAGATCAGCCCCGGCGCCTTGGCCGAGGTGTAGATCGGACGCGATCCCGGCAGGCCCTTGATCGCCTGCCCCGAGACCGGCTGCCAGGCGCCGATGGCGTCGACCTGGCCAGAGGCCAGCACCTGCGGCGTGTCGTTGGTCTTGGCGTTGACCAGGGTCACGTCCTTCTCGCTCATGCCGACGCTCTTCAAGCCGTTGAGCAGCAGGAGGTGCTCGACGAGGCCGGTCTCGATCCCGATCTTCTTGCCCTTGAGGTCCTGCAGCGTCTTGATGCCCGGCTTGCCGACGATCATGTCGTTGCCGTTCGAGTAGTCGGTCAGCATGATCATGACGCCCTTGGCGCCGCCCGAGCCGGTGACGAGCGCGTCGCCGTTGGTGACGCAATCGGCGTCGATCTTGCCGGCGGCGAAGGCGTCCATCGACGCCGAATAGTCGAACCACTGGAAATTCACGTCGATGCCGGCCTGTTTCAGCCAGCCCTTGTCGATGGCGACCTGCCAGGCGACCCAGCCCGGCCAATCGCTGTAGCCGATCGTCAGCGGAGCGGCCGCGGCCGGCTGCGTGACGGCAAATACGCCCGACAGAATTAAGCCGAAGGTGACACCGAGACTTAATTTGCGATGCATCGCGCCTCTCCGATCCTGAGTATTACGAAATCCATAAAACGTAATACCGGGATGCAACGGGCGTGCCAGTCCGGAACGTTCGGGGGAGGCGCCGCCGTTCCGGCGGAAGCGCCGCGTTCGAGACGCCGGCACCGCGCGCAGTTGCTCACGAACCGGGCGACCCGATGCGCGGCAGCCTATTTCGCGATCACCGGTTGCGGCGGCGTCGGACAAGGAGGCTGGTGGTCACTCCGCCTGGATCTGGACGGGTGCGCCGTGCTGCTGCGGCGTGCCGGGGGCGATCACCAGATAGCGGCGTTCGGACTTGTCCTCGCCGCGCACCAGCTGGCGGATCGGGCCGATCGCGTTGACGATGGCGGATCCGGCGGGATTCGTCACGAAGCCCGATAATGGCTCGAGGCCCCCGGTGCCGTTCGCCTCGCGGGACAGGGCGAGGACGTAAGGCTGCTTCGGCGCGAGGCCGGTGGCGGAGGCTTGCAGCACTTGCAGGAGCCCCTGGTCGAAGAGCGAGATGCTGGTGGGCGCCGCGGCGACCTTCGCATGCTTGTCGCCCTTGAGCGGCGCCAGCGTGAGGTGCGCGACCTGCCCGGCAATTCCGAGCGGCTGCAGCCCTTGCATGCCGTCGCCCTCGGGAACCGCGCCGGGGACGTAGTTGACGGCCTGCGCCGCCTGCCCGATCGGGATGGTCGCGACGACCTTGTTGGCGAGCGTATCGATCCCAGCAAGCTTGTCCTCGTTCTCGAGGCCGACATAGATCCGCGTGCCGTCGCCGGACGGCCAGATGCCGTGCGGCAGCTTGCCGACCGGAATCGTCGCGACCTTGGCGAAGTCGTCGGTGCGGAACACCTGCACCTGATTGAGGCCGCCGACCGTGACATAGGCGAAATTGCCGTTCGCGTTGTGCACGAGGTTGACGTGGTTGGTAATCGGTCCCGTGTCGAGCGTCTTCAGGATCGCGAACGGCGGATTTGCGTCGAACACCTGGGTCTTGCCGGTATCCTTCAAGGTGAACCAGACCTGCTTGCCGTCCGGCGTCGCCGCGATGTTCGGGCAGAAGGGGCTTGCCTGCGGCACCCGCCCGACGATCTGGTGATCCGCGACGGTGATCACGACGGTCTCGGGATTGAAGGACGAGCAGACGTAGCCGTATTTTCCGTCGGGCGAGAAGATCTGCATTCCGGGACCGCCCGGCACGATGATACGGGTCTTTTCCTCATAGGTGGAGCCATCGAGAACCGAGACGTAGTTCTCGCCGCGCACCGTCACCCAGACCTCCTTGCCGTCCGGCGTGAAGAACGCCTCGTGCGGCGAGCGCCCGACGTAGGTCACGTGCTTTACCGCATTGGTCGGCGTATCGATGAAGGTCACCGAGTTCGAGCCGATCGAGACCACGGCGATGGTCCGATGGTCGGGCGAGAAGCCCATGCCGTGAACCAGTAGCTGGCCGCGGTAGAGCGGGCTGAAATTGCCCGGCGCCGGATCGCCCAGCCGGATGACGCCGAGCAGCTTGTTGTCGGCTGGATCGGTGACGGAAACGGTATTCGAGAATTGCTCCGCCGCGTAGACGCGGTCGTGATGGCTAAGCGGGAAATCCGGGTCGGACGCCGCCCCGGGCGCCTGCCCGGCCCCGGCGGGTTGAGCGGCCGACAAGGCCGTCGCGGCGAGCAATGCCATGAAGAAGCGCGCCCGATTCATCTCACGGCTTCTCGTTCATCTGCATCGAGTGACGCGACATCGGCGGCACCGCCGTCGAGTCCATGGACGCCGGCTGGTCCGGCGACGCCTCGGAGGAGGGAGGCTTCTCGCCGATGGCGAGATACATCGTGGCGATCTCCTGCTGTTGCGTCACGATGATCTCTTGCGCCATACGGCGGAGCTGCTCGTTCTTGCCGTAGCGGAGCTCTGCCTTCGCCATGTCGATCGCGCCTTGATGATGCGGTGCCATCGACGCCACGAAGTCGCGGTCGACGTCGCCGGTCGGCTTGACCGTCATCGCCTCCATCATCTTGGTCATGGCGGCGTCGTTCTCGGCCAGGAACGGCGCGTCCGCGAGGCTCGCCGCCCAAGCCACCCCGCCACTGAAGAAAACGACAGCGAGCAGCGCCGGTTTCGTGCCGAGAAATATGCGTCGAGCGAGCGACATTGTTCCTCCTTCTATCCCATGCGACGAGTCCTGCCGATCGTGATCCCGGGCGGGTGCCGCGACGACATCAATTCTTCGCTATCGTATGCCGCGCATGGCGCGGCGCAGCTTTTCGATCGCGTGGATCTCGATCTGCCGCACCCGCTCGTGAGAGATCGCATATTTCTGCGAGAGCTCGTCGAGGGTCGCAGGGTCGTCGCGCAGCCGCCGCGCGACCAGGATGTCGCGCTCGCGCGCATTGAGGTGATCGAGAGCCCCGTGCAGCAGGCGGCTCCGCCATTGGAATTCCTGCGCATCCGCGAGGACTCGTTCCTGATCGAGGGAGTCGTCGGCCAGCTGGTCCAGCCACTGCCCATCGGTCTCGTCGTCGGGCGGCGCGTTCAGCGAGTAGTCCGGACCGGAAAGCCGTTGGTTCATGCTCACGACCTCGGCCTCGGGCACCGAGAGCTCGGTCGCGATCTTCGTGACATTCTCCGGCGACAGGTCACCATACTCGAGAGCCCGCAAATGTCCTTTGAGCCGGCGCAAATTGAAGAACAGCTTCTTCTGCGCCGCGGTCGTCCCCATTTTCACCAGCGACCAGGAATGCAGGACGTATTCCTGGATCGCCGCGCGGATCCACCACACCGCGTAGGTCGCCAAGCGGAAACCCCGCTCCGGGTCAAAGCGCTGGACCGCCTGCATCATCCCGACATTGCCCTCGGCGACGAGGTCGGCGACTGGCAGGCCGTAGCGGCGATAGCCCATCGCGATCTTCGCGACGAGCCGGAGGTGACTGGTCACGAGCTGATGCGCCGCATCGCGATCGGCATGCTCGCGCCACCGCTTGGCGAGCATGTACTCGTCGCCGGCCTCGAGAATGGGATATGAATGGATCTTCCGGAGATAGGAAGAAAGGCCGCCTTCCGATGCCAGGCTGGGCCAGGATGCTGCAACTGCCACGAGATACCCTCCATTGGTTTGCCGATCTCGGCTCCATCGAGAAGGATTTTGGCCGCCGACGGAGGGAGCGTCTTTCGCGAAGCCACGCATTTTTCGATATCGCACGATCAGTCGCGCAACCGTGTGGTCCTACCGCTCCGGCCAAGCTTGTCGCGAGTTTGCCGGGGCTGATATGATGCCGTCGTCATCTCTTCCGGCATTGCCGGATCATGCTTCAGGACATTTCGTCTGAATGGAGCGGCCTCTTACATCCGCGGATTTCCTCGTTTCGGACGGCGCCTTATCCTCACGGCCGACGACGGTGAGGTCGCTCGTTCTCGGCGCTGCGGTTGTGTTCTCGATCGCCGTCTTCCTGATCGACACCTACGTCATGTTCGATATTGCGATCGCCGTGCTCTATGTCGCGGTCGTCCTGGTATCGGCCAGCGCCTTCGATCGGCGCGGAATTCTCGTCGTCTCGGTGGCGTGCATGACGCTCACCGTCCTCAGCTTCGTCATTCAGCACGACACTTTCTATTCTGCCGAGTCGATAGGGCGCTGCTTCGTCAGCCTGTTGGCGATCGCAATCACGGCAATCCTCGCAGTGCGGATCCAATCGACCACGGCGACCTTGCGGAGCCAGGCCCAGCTTCTCGATCTCACGCACGATGCGATCTTCGTGCGCGACATGAACGACGTCATCACCTACTGGAACCGCGGCGCCGAGAAACTCTACGGCTGGCCGGCGAGCGACGCCATGGGGCAGCTCTCGCGTCGGTTGGTCCAGACGCGCTTGCCGGCGCCGTACGACGAGGTGTTGGCGCAGCTGCTGCGAACCGGGCGTTGGGAAGGCGAGCTCGTCCACACCAAGCGCGACGGGGCGACGGTGACGGTCGCGAGCCGCTGGTCGCTGCAGCGGGACGAAAGGGGCCAGCCCACCAGCATTCTCGAAACGAATACCGACATCGAGGAAACCAAGCAGGCGCAGGAGATCCTGGCAAGGACGCAGGCAGAGCTCGCGCATGTCTCCCGCGTCTCGACGATGGGCGAGCTGACGGCGTCGATTGCCCATGAGGTCAATCAGCCGCTTGCGGCGATCGTCACCAGCGGCGAGGCTTGCTTGCGATGGCTCGATCGGGACGTGCCGCAGCTCGATGGCGTGAAGCGCGGCGTCGAGCGCATGATCGGCGATGGCCGACGCGCGAGCGAGGTCGTCCGCCGATTGCGGGCATTGTCGAGAAAGGGCGATTTGCAGAAGACCGCCGTCGACCTCAATGAGGTGATCGACGACGTTCTTCCGCTCATCCAGCGCGAAATTTTCAATCACCGAGTGGCGCTGGAGCTTGATCTTTCGACGAGCTTGCCGGCGGTGCCGGGTGATCGTGTTCAATTGCAGCAGGTCGTGATCAATTTATTGATGAACGCGATCCAGGCCATGGCGACTCTCGCCGACGGTCGGCGCGAGCTGGTCCTCCGCTCGCGAGCGGAGGACGACGGTCAGGTGCTGGTCGCCATCCAGGATTCCGGTCCCGGCTTCGCTCCGGAAAGCGAAGATCAGCTTTTCAACGCGTTCTTCACGACCAAATCCGACGGGATGGGCATGGGGCTGTCGATCTGCCGTTCGATCATCGATGCCCACGGCGGCCATATCTGGGCATCTCGCGAAGCCGCTGGCGGCGCGACGTTCCAATTCGTCCTACCTTCGTCGACGGAAAGCGCGCCATGATCAGCGAACGATCGCCAGCGAACGGCCTGCTCCCCCCGACATCCATCGTCCTCATCGTCGACGACGATCCATCGTTGCGCGAGGCGCTCAGCGACCTGTTCCGGTCCGTCGGCTTGCATACGCAGTCTTTCGCCTCGGCTGCCGAATTGCTGCAGAACAAATTGCCTGATCTACCGAGCTGCCTGGTGCTCGACATCAGATTGCCCGGGTTGAGCGGATTGGATTTCCAGGCTCAGCTCGCGCGGTCGGGCATCCATATTCCGGTCATCATCATGACGGGCCACGGCGATATACCGATGTCGGTGCGCGCGATGAAGGCGGGCGCGGTCGATTTTCTCACCAAGCCGTTCCGCGACCAGGACATGCTGGACGCCGTCGCCCAGGCGATCGAGCGGGATCGTGGGAGACGCGAGAGCGAAAAGTCGGTCGTCGATCTGCGGCGCCTCTTCGAAATGCTGACGGCCCGCGAGCAGGAGGTCATGACCCTCGTCACGAAAGGGCTGATGAACAAGCAGGCCGCCGCCGAAATCGGCCTCAGCGAGATCACGGTCAAGATTCATCGGGGGCACGTCATGAAAAAAATGGGCGCGCGATCGTTGGCGGAACTCGTACGAATGGCCGAGACTTTGGAGCTGCATGACCCGAAGAACCTTCGGTCATAAACCTCTGTATAATTTTATATTCTCCAGCCGGACGTATCTTTACAACGCGAGATGGCCGCGCAGGCTCGTGCGGCGAACCGTCTAATGACAGATCAGGATTTCCGCGTGTCCAATGTTCCCACGATTTCGATCATCGACGACGATTCGTCGGTTCGCGTCGCCATGGAAGATCTCGTGAACTCGCTCGGCTTCGTCGCGCACGCTTTCGAATGCGCCGGGGACTTTCTGCGCTCGCCCCAGATCGACAATACCACGTGCTTGATTGCCGATGTCCAAATGCCGGGCATGAACGGGCTGGAGCTCCAGAGCGAGCTGCTGGCTCAAGGCCGCCGCATTCCGATCATCTTCATCACCGCCTTTCCCGACGTGCGCCTTCGGAAGCGCGCCGAAGCGGCGGGCGCAGTCGCGTTCCTCGAGAAGCCTTTCGACGGCTGCACCTTGGTCAGCATTCTTCACACGGCCGTGAAAAGCGAGGACCAGTAATCCGCACGAGATGCGTCGGCTCGATACGGCCGGCGGCATTTTCCGGGATGACAGTTGCGATCCTCCGTGTCGGCACCGCGGCAGCCGCCGTCACGATCGTCGCGCCGGGGCGATACCTAGGTATCGATGCATCACGCCAATATACGGGTTGAAGCAACCAATGTCGGATCGGCAGCTGGGATCTTCAACTCTATAAATTGTCCTCCAACAACGATTGCCGGCTCGCCAAAAAAAACGGCCGGTCTCGAAGCGCGAAGGGCAAGTCCATGCTGAGCAATTCCATGCATAGCGGCGCATCGCATTCTATCGTTCGCCGAGCGAGCACTGAATCGCGCCGGGAAGACAGGCCGCCGTCATACGCTTTGGCCGACGCCCGGCGCGCCGTCGTGCCGACGAGCGTCGATCTCGGCGCAACATCCGAGGGCAGCCGGCGGACGGACGCGGAGCATACGGTTACGATCGCGTTGCCGCAGATGAGCATCATGCTTCGCGTTTCCGTCGCCGCGGGCGAGGAGGCGCGTCCGCGCGCCGCGAATACGTACGAATCCGAGCCGGGAATCGCGGTGAAGCCCGGTCGTGACCCGGAGATCTTCTATGTCGACGTTCGAGACGGCAGCCTGGCCGAGTTCTTCGAGGAGCTGGGCGAGCGCGCAGCCGCCAACGAGCGCGCGCGGCGCGTGCCGGAAGCTCGTGACGCGGTCACGATCGGGCAACCGAGAACGAAGGGTACGGCGCTTCCGAAGTGGCGGCTCAGGCGCGCTGTCGACTATATCGAAGCTCATTTCGGCGAGCCCGTCACCCTCGCCGATCTCGCCGGCTCCGTCGGTCTGACCCGCATGCATTTCGCTGCGCAATTCAGGGCAGCCACCGGCATTCGGCCGCACGAGTATCTTCTTCGCAAACGGATCGACCGCGCGCGGGAGCTGCTGGCAAGCTCCGAAGCGACGCTTATCGACGTCGCATTCAGCGTGGGGTTCCAGACGCAAGCGCATTTTACGACCGTATTCAAGCGCTTCGTCGGCGAGACGCCGTCCCAATGGCGTCGCGAGAGTCACCTTGAATAGGCGGTCGCCGGACGAGTCCGGTGGTCTTCGAGAGCGCGCCGCCGCCGCGATTCAGCAGCCGCGAATCAATTCCATCAACGATCGATGAGACTCCGCAATCAGCCCTGCCTACATAGCGAATGTCTTGGGCCCGAGCCCAACGCCGACTTCCGAACGCGAAGGGGGTTTACGATGATTGCCGAGCTGGCAAGAACCGGTCGCCGCGCGCGGATCGTCGTCGTCGCCACCGTCATCGTCGCCGCGTCCGCCGGCTACCTGCGCTGGCAGTCGCGCGCTGCGCCGATGCCGGGGGCTACCGCCTCGCCGACCGTGGCGTCTGTCCCGGCCGGCATCGCAACCGTCGCGCGACACGACGTCCCGGTCTATCTCAGCGGCCTCGGGACGGTGCAGGCTTTCAATACGGTGACGATCAAGACGCGGGTCGACGGCGAGCTGCAGAAGGTCGCGTTCACCGAGGGGCAGGAGGTCAAGGCCGGCGATCTTCTCGCCAAGATCGACCCGCGTCCGTTTCAGGCGACGCTCGACCAAGCGGTCGCGAAGAAGACGCAGGACGAGGCGCAGCTCGCCAATGCTAAGCTCGACCTGACGCGCTTTGCCAATCTTGCGACGCGCGACTATGCGACGAAGCAGCAGCTCGATACCCAGCGGGCGTTGGTGGCGCAGCTCGAGGCGCAAATCGAGGGCGATCAGGCGTCGATCGACAGCGCGCAGACGCAGCTTGATTATACGACGATCACCTCGCCGCTCGCCGGACGGACCGGCATCCGGCTCGTCGACCAGGGAAACATCGTGCACGCGACGGACACGACCGGCCTTGTCGTCGTGACGCAGCTCCAGCCGATCTCCGTCATCTTCACGCTGCCCGAGGATCAGCTCGCGTCGGTCAAGGCGGCGATGGCTCCTGGTCCGGCGTCGATCGCCGCGACGACCCGCGACGGCAAGCGGCTGCTCGCCCAAGGCACGCTCGCGCTCGTCGACAACGAGATCGACCAGAGCACCGGCACGATTCGCCTCAAGGGCACCTTCGCCAATCGCAACGGCACGCTGTGGCCGGGCGAGTTCGTCAACGTACGCCTGCTCGCGCAAACCGCGCACAACGTCGTGACGATTCCCTCGGGCGCGCTGCAGCGGGGGCCGGCTGGCTATTATGCCTATGTCGTCAAATCGGACGGCACGGTGGAGATGCGGCCGCTGCAGGTGGGTCAGATCGACGACGACCTTGCCGTCGTCGATGCGGGCGTCGACGCCGGCGAGAAGGTCGTCACGAGCGGGCAATACCGCCTCCGGCCGGGCGCTCGCGTCGTGGCGGACAATAGCGCCCACACGTAGCGCTTATCCCGAGGATGAGCGCGCAGTGGGGCCGGCGTCGCGGAAGGTGAACGGATGAACATTTCGCAGAGCTTCATCGAGCGGCCGATCGCGACGTCGCTGATCATGGCGGGGATTCTGCTGGTCGGTGTGGCCGCCTATCCTCTGCTCCCGGTGGCGCCCCTGCCGCAAGTCGATTTCCCGACCATCCAAGTGTCGGCGCAGCTTCCCGGCGCAAGTCCCGAGACGATCGCGTCGTCGGTGACGCAGCCGCTCGAGCGGCAATTCGGTCAGATCCCCGGCGTCACGCAGATGACCTCTAGCAGCACGCTGGGCAACAGCGCGATCACCGTGCAATTCGATCTCGGCCGCAACATCGACGGCGCGGCCCAGGACATCCAGACGGCGATCAACGCCGCCGGCGGTCAGCTCCCGAAAGACCTGCCGTCGCCGCCGACCTATCGCAAGATCAATCCGGCGGACGCGCCCGTTCTCATTCTTGCGCTGACCTCGGACGCTCTGCCGATGATCCAGGTCGACGATTACGCCGAAAATATTCTCGCGCAGCATATCAGCCAGATCTCGGGCGTCGCCCAGGTGACGATCGGCGGCCAGCAGAAGCCGGCGGTGCGCATCCAGGTGGATCCCGCGAAAGTCGCTTCGCTGGGCCTATCGCTCGAGGACCTTCGCGCCGTCATCACCATCGCCACCACCGACAGCCCGAAGGGCAGCATCGACGGAGCTACCCGGAGCTTCACGATCTACGACAACGACCAGGAGCTGAAGGCCGCGCCGTGGAACGACATCGTCGTCGCCTACAAGAACGGCGCTCCCGTCCGGGTGCGCGACATCGGCCGTGCGGTCGACGGTCCCGAGAATGTCCGGCTCGCCGCGTGGGCGCAGGGCAAGCCGGCCATCCTCCTGCCGGTCTACAAGCTGCCGGGGGCCAACGTCATCGAGACGGTGGATCGCATCAAGTCCGCCCTGCCGCAGCTCCGCACGGCGATACCGCCGGTCGTGAATATCGACGTCCTGAGCGACCGGACTCAGACGATCCGTGCGGCGGTCGCCGACGTGCAATTCACCCTCGTCCTCACGATCGGTCTCGTCGTGATGGTGATCTTTCTTTTTCTGCGCAATCTGTGGGCGACGGTGATCCCCAGCATCGCCGTGCCACTGGCGCTCGTCGGGACCTTTGGGCTGATGTATATCCTCGGCTATAGCCTCGACAATCTATCGCTGATGGCGCTGACCATCGCCGTCGGCTTCGTCGAGGACGATGCGATCGTGATGCTCGAGAATATCCATCGCCATATCGAGGACGGGCTCGGTCCGATGGAGGCCGCGATCAAGGGAGCCGGCGAGATCGGCTTCACCATCATCTCGATCAGCCTCTCGCTCATCGCCGTGTTCATCCCGCTGCTGCTGATGGGCGGCATCGTCGGCCGGCTGTTCCGTGAGTTTGCGGTGACCGTGGCGATGACGATCGTCGTCTCGGCCGTCGTCTCGCTGACCTTGACGCCGATGATGTGCTCGCGGTTCATGCGCAGCGAGCGGGATGTCCGGCACGGCCATCTGTATATGCTCTCCGAGCGCTTCTTTGACCTGCTGCTCGCCGGCTACCGCCGCGGTCTCGATGCCGCGCTTCGGCATCGCCGCACGACCTTGGTCGTCTTCCTTGCGACCCTCGTCGCGACCGCCTATCTCTTCGTCGCCATTCCCAAGGGCTTCTTCCCGCAGGAGGACACCGGTTTCATCATCGGCACGTCGGAGGCGGCGCAGGACGTCTCCTTCATCGAGATGCTGCGCCGCGAGCGTGCGATCGCCGACGTCGTCGCCAAGGATCCCGACGTCGCCACCGTCGGGATGAGCGTCGGCGCCGGCGGCGCGCAGACCCAGAACAACGGCCGGCTCCTCATCACCCTGAAACCGCGCGACGAGCGGAAAGCCTCTGCCGACCAGGTCATCCGGCGGCTGGCGCCGCAACTCGCCAAGGTCGAGGGCATCGCCCTCTTCCTGCAAGTGGCGCAGGACATCAACGTCGGCGGGCGGTTGGCGCGCACGCAGTACCAGTACACGCTGCAGGATGCCGATCTCGACGAGCTCGATCAATGGGCGCCGAAGATCTTCGCCAAGCTGAAAACGCTGCCGGAAATCCGCGATGTCGCGACCGACGAGCAGACCGGCGGTGCGACCCTGACCTTGACGATCGACCGTGACCAGGCGGCGCGCTTCGGCATCCAGCCGCAGCTGATCGACGACACGCTCTACGACGCGTTCGGGCAGCGCGAGGTGACGCAGTATTTCACGCAGCTCAACAGCTATCACGTCGTGCTGGAAGTCCTGCCCGAGCTGCAGAGCCAGCCGAGCGCGCTCGACGCGATCTATGTGAATTCGCCGACCACGGGCCAGCAGGTTCCGCTCAGCACGCTCGTCAAATGGACGACGCAGCCGACGACGTTTCTCTCGATCAACCACCAGGGCCAGTTTCCCTCGGTGACGCTGTCGTTCAACCTCGCCCCGGGCGTCGCCCTGGGTCAGGCGACCCAGGCGATCGCCGATGTCGAGGCACAGCTCGGCGTCCCGGCGTCGCTGAGTGGCGCCTTCCAGGGCAATGCTCAGGCGTTTCAGGCCTCGCTCGCCAGCGAGCCCTATCTCGTCGCGGCGGCGATCATCGTCATCTACATCATCCTCGGCGTTCTTTATGAGAGCTACGTGCATCCGCTGACGATCCTCTCGACGCTGCCGTCGGCCGGACTCGGCGCGCTGCTGACCTTGATGGTGTTCGGCTTCGACTTCAGCCTGATCGCCCTGATCGGCATCATTCTGCTGATCGGCATCGTCAAGAAGAACGGCATCATGCTCGTCGACTTCGCGATCGAGGCGGAGCGCCATCGCGGCCTTTTGCCGGAGGCGGCAATCCGCGAGGCGTGTCTCCTTCGATTCCGGCCGATCATGATGACGACGATGGCGGCGCTCTTGGGCGGCGTTCCGCTGATGGTGGGCAACGGTACTGGCGCCGAGATCCGCCAGCCGCTCGGCTATGCCATGGTGGGCGGTCTCATCGTCAGCCAGGCGCTGACGCTCTTCACGACGCCGATCGTCTACCTCTATCTGGACGGGGTGAACGCATGGCTCGGGCGGCGCAAAGCGGCCAAGAAGGTCGCTCCCGCCTACGGAGCTGCCGAATGATCGCCGGATCGGCCTGCGGGATGCGGGCGCGCCCTTCGGCCGCAGGGCTTCGCGCGATGCTGCTATGCAGCATCATCGGGGAGATTCTCCGTTCACGCTGCCAAATATCTAAAGCTTGACATTGTTGCAGTGCTGCATAGTTCACCGCGGCACGCCGCCTAGAGCGAGAGACGAGGTGCAGAGCATGCCACAATCATCGCAGGCCCGTGTCGTCATCAACCCAGGCGAGCTAGCGAAGCGCCAAGCGGCGAGCTGGCGCGGTCTCGACGCCGAGATCGTGCAGTTCCCCGGAAATGACGCGTCCATCTACGAGTTCCGCGCGAACGCGCATCTCTTCATCGCCTGCCAGCGCGCGTCCCGCACCGCCGGCGAGACGCATATCGAGGGGCTGCGACCCTCGACGCTGCGCGACTTCAGCCGCAAGATGCTCTTCGTCCCGGCCGACCACGGGTTCAAGGGCCGTTTCGTGCCGCGCATCCCGTTGCGGACGACGTATTTCTATATCGACCCGTCTCGGCTCGCGGTCGACCCAGAGCTGGATTTTTCCAGCATCGCATTCACGCCGCGCCTCTTCTTCGACGATCCCGTGCTGTGGAGCACAGCCGAAAAGCTGATCGCGCTGATCGAAAGCCCGGGCGAAGGGACGCGTCTCTACGCCGAGGCGCTGGGCGCCGTGCTCGCGGTCGAGCTGGTTCGGCTGGAACGCGGTACGCCGGGGGCCTCGACCGCGGCGACACGCGGCGGCCTCGCCGGTTGGCAGCGCCGTGCCGCCTGCGATTACATCGAGGAGCATCTCGCCGAGGACGTCGCGCTGGCCGACCTTGCCGCCGTCGCCAAGTTGAGCCCGGCGCATTTCTGCCGCGCCTTCAAGCGCTCCGTCGGCCTGCCGCCGCATCGCTATCAGCTGCAGCGCCGCATCGAGCAGGCGAAGACCTTGCTCGCCGATGCGGAGACGCCGGTGCTGAATGTCGCGCTCGCCTGCGGCTTCGGATTCTCGAGCAATTTCACGCAAGCCTTCCGCAAGGTGACCGGCGTCACGCCGCGCGAGTTCAGACGAGGCTTGTAACCCCCGGGCACGCTCAGGCGACGGCTTGCCAGCCGCCGCCGAGCGCCTGGTAAAGCGTAACGATCGCCTGGATGTGCGTCAGCCGGACCTGCGCGAGCAAGGTCTCGGACTGAAACAGCGCGGTCTCCGTGTTGAGGACGGTCTGCAGGTCGACGACGCCCGCGCGAAGCTGTGCCAGGGCAATGTCGTAGGATTGTCGCGCCGTCGTCACCGCCTGGTTCTGAAGCCGCTCCTGGTCCGCCGTCTGCTGCACGCCGACGAGGGCATTCTCGACGTCGCTGAAGGCGGAAACCACGGATTTGCGGTAAACCTGCTCGAGCTCGTCGTAGCGCGCCTTCTGCTGCTCCAGGGTGCCTTCGAGAAGGCCGCCTTCGAAGATCGGCTGCGTCACGCCGGCGGCGAGCGAGTAGAGAGCGCTCGTTGGGTTGAAGAGGGAGCCGAGTGCCACGCTCTCGAACCCGCCCTGCGCGGTGAGCGTGATGCTCGGGAAGAAGGCGGCGCGTGCTGCCTTCACGTTGGCATTGGCGGCCATCAGCTGCGCCTCGGCTTCCTGGACGTCCGGCCGCCGGAAAAGGAGCTCCGACGGAAGACCGGGCGCGACCGCGGGGACGGACACCTTCGTCAGCGTGCCCGGTGCGACATCGACCTGCTCCGGCAGCTTGCCGACCAGGATCGCCAGCGCATTGACGAACTGCCGCAGCTGCTGCTCGAGCGGCGGGATCTGCGCCCGCAGCCCGGCGACGACGGTTTCCTGCTGCGACACGTCGAGTGCCGACGCCGTTCCGGCGGTAAGCCGTCCCCGCAGCAGGGCGAGCAAATCCTCGCCGGCTTTCAGATTGTCGCGCGCGACGACGAGCTCGTCCTGCAGGCCGACGGCCGCGAAGTAGGTGATGGCGGTGTTGCTGACCACCGAGAGATAGACGACCTCCTCGTCGAAGCGGCTGGCGCGATCGCTCGCCTGCGCCGATGCGAGCACGTCATGGTTCTTGCCCCAGAAGTCGATCTCGTAGCTCGCCGTCAGCCCCACGGCGTAAAGGTTCGAGATCGATCCGGTCCCGCCGGTGCTGGCCCCGCCGATGGATCCGAAGCCTGTCCCGCTCGGCTGGACCGAGGCGCCGGTGATGGGCGGTCGGCGTATTCGCTCGGCCAGCCCACTTGCCTGGACGGACGGAAGCAGCGCCGCACCGGAGATGCGGATCTGGGCATCCGCCTCGCGGACCCGCGCGATCGCAGCGCCGAGATCGTAATTGTTGTGCTCGGCCTCGGCGATGAACTGGTCGAGCTCGGCCGAACCGAAACCGCGCCACCAATCGGGCGATGGCCAAACCGCCGGTCCTTGCCCGGCCGCCCGCCAGGCCGCCGGCGTCTCGGTCTTCGGCCGCGCATAGTCGGGGCCGACACTGCAGCCGGCGAGCATCACGGCACTGGACATCGCGATAAGGGTCACGAGCCGACCGGGTGTTCTCCGACGCCGCTCGGCGCGGCGAGAAATTCGCGTTGCCGGTCGTCTTGCCGTGAGGAAGAACAGTCCTTGCGTCATGAGGTCTTACGATCCGGCGCCGTCACGCGACCGAGCGCGCAGCAGGGCTGGCGGCCGGCGCCACGAATTCGGCTCCGACGGGATGATTGATCGTCGCCGCGAGGATGCCGTCGATCTCACGCATCGCATCGCGTCCGAGCGACCAGCCCATCACATCGCCGATCGGGTCAAGCTGATCCGGCCGTCGTGCCCCCCATAGCGCGATGGTCGGACCCTGATCGAGGATCCAGCGGACGGCGAGGGCGAGCACCGTCTTGCCGAAATTGAGCCGGGCGAAGCGGTCCAGCTGACTTACCGCCGCGAGATACTGGGCGAGGCGCGGCTGCTGGAATTTCGGATCGTTTCGCCGGAGGTCGTCGCCGTTGAATCGGGTCGCGGCGGTGATCTTGCCGGTCAGCAAACCGCGGCACAGCGCACCGTACGCGAGGACGGCGGTCCCGGTCTGCACCGCATGTGGGAGAACGTCTGCCTCGATCGCCCGCTCGAACAGATTGTATGGCGGCTGGATAGTGCGCACTGGCGCTATTGCGCGAAAGGCGTCGAGCTGGGCCGGGCTGTAGTTGCTGACGCCAATCGCCCGGATCTTGCCCTCCTTCAGGAGCTCGCCGAACGTCGCGGCCGTCTCCTCGATCGGGACCATCGGATCGGGCCAGTGCAGCTGATAGAGATCGATGCGATCGGTCCGAAGCCGGCGCAGCGATTGCTCGACCTCCTGCCGGATCCGCGCCGGGCTCGCGTTGCGGGAGATCTTCCCGTTGCGCCATTCGAGACCGCCCTTCGTGGCGATGAGCATGCGCTCGCGTAGGCCACCGACTGCCAGCGCTTTCCCGACGATCTCTTCGGAGCGGCCGAAGCCGTATACCGCGGCGGTGTCGATGAGGTTGACGCCGCGGTCGATCGCCGAGCGGATGGTGCGAATGGATTCGCGCACGTCCGTTCCGCCCCACATCCAGCCGCCGATCGCCCAGGTGCCGAGTGCGACTCTCGATGCCACCATCCGCGGTCCGTCGATTTCGATCATTTCCATGAGGGTCTATCCCCAGTCATCACGCTAGACGATAGATGGGGATGCTCGCGGCGGCGTATTTTGCAGCCATTGCCGCGAGTGGTCGCATTTTGCTGAAACCGATCCCGCCGCCTCGCAGCTGGATCGGCGCGCATCGTTCCACGTCGTCTGGCGTCCGCGTCTGACGCCTCAGGGGCGGTTAAGCGCCCCATTCACGCGGTCGAGCTCGCCGCTGAGGTTGAGCATCTCGTGCGCTCCGCCCGGCGTCGTGCTGCGGCCCGACAAGCGGTCATCCTCCATTCGGCTCTGGATCTGATTGCGGTAGACGGAGAGCCGGTCGCGATCGAGCCCGCTCAGCGGCTGGCCGGGTTGGAGCAGCGGCGCCGGCCGTGGATCGAGCGGCGTCGGTCGAAACGTATCGGGAAAATGCCCGACCGATTGGGCGGTGGCCTGCGTCGAGAAGACCGCGGCCAAGACCGCCAACAGGGCCGTGGCATTGCGAATGAGGCGCCGGTTCGGGTCCCTCATGGTGAAGGCTCCTTCTGAGCGGCGCACGGATCTCGGCGACGACGAGAAACCGGATCAGTGCATCTCTGCGGCCGAATCTGTGGCCGAACGGGTGGAAGGTGGCGGCGCGACCGGGGAGTTGGGATCGTGGCCGGTGAGCTGGCGATAGAGCTCGTCGACCTCCTTGGCGGCGCTTGAATCGACGTCAGGCGGATTGGGCGACTTGAACTCGCTCTCCGGCGGCTGCACCTGGACGGTGTTGGTTTCCGATCCGGCCGACCCTTGCTCCGTCGGGTTGTCCGCGGCGTAAGTCACTTGCGCGGCTGTCGCAATGAAAATGGCGGACGCGACGACAATGCCGGTCAACAGCGGCGCCGCCGCGCGCGAGGGTGCCGGTACGGATCGCGAGGAATGCCAAATCTGAGATCGCATCATCAGCTCCTTGGTCGAGAAAGGATGACCGTCGAGAGCTGGTGAGGCGCCGTCTATGGTTGTCCGTCGATCTTGCCCGAAGTGAGCGGCGATTGCTGCGATCGAAGGCTCCGCAGCAAGACGCGATGCGCCTCATCGCGCCTCACGAGGCCGCGTCCGACGCGGATCGAACCGCTACGTGATCGCCGTCGCGGAGGTCGACCGGCGGGTTCAGCACCACCTGGTCGCCCGGCTTGACGCCGTCGCGGACTTCGATGGTCGTTCCGAAATCGCGCGCCAGATCGACCTTGCGGATGCGAGCGATGCCGTTCTCGACGACCGCGACCTGCAGCCCGTTACTGTTGAAGATGAGGGCATCGGCGGGAACCATCAGCGCCGGCGCCTTGCGCGGAATCTGCAGCTCGACGGTGCAATACATTCCAGGGGCCAGGATGCCGTCGGGATTGGGGACGTCGATCTCGGTGAGGAGCGTTCGCGTTCCCGGCTGCAGCGCGTCGGCGATCATCGTAACCTTCCCCGGGAAGCTGCGGTCCGGCAATTCTGGAATATTGACCACGGCATCGACGCCGGGAACGACTCCGAGCGCGGCATCCTGCGGCACGAAGAGCTGGATGCGCATGACGTCGCTTTGCGCGATCGAGAACATCGACGTGCCGCTCGAGGCATCGGCCTGGACGAGGCTTCCGACGTCGATGTTCCGCTGCGTGATGACGCCGTCGAACGGCGCGACGACCTGCTGATACGCCTTCTGTTGCTGCAGCACCTTCACCTGCGCGTCCTGCGCCGCGATGCTCGCCTGGCCGGCCTCGGCGGCCTGCTGCTGTGCCGCATAGTTCAAACGGTCCGTGTCACCCTGCAGCTGGGAGACGAAGTTCTTGGCGACGAGTGTCGCGTTGCGCTGGTTCGTGACGCGCGCCAGCTCGCGATTGGCTTCCGTCTGCCGGAGTGCCGCCTGCAGCTGCAGCGCGCTCGCTTGCGCCTGGGCGATCTGATGGTCGAGCTCGGGCGCGGTGATCTGGGCCAGGAGCTGACCCGCCTTCACCTGCGAGCCGATGTCGACATATCGTTTCTCGATGTAGCCGCTCGCCCGCGCGAAGATGTTCGCCGCCGCGAAGGCGTTCGTCGTCGCGGGAAGCGACACGACCATCTTGGCGTCGCTCGCTTGCACCGTCCCGACCCGGACCTGCGGCACGAAGTCGCGGTGGAAGTCCGCAGCGGTCTCGACCTGACGATGCTGCCGCTCATGCTGCAAGATTCCAAAACCCAGCGCGCCGATGAGGATAGCGATCGCGGCAAGCCAGGTCGGCCAACGACGCGTCTTTACAGTCCCCCGTCTGCCCTCGCCTTCGTCTAGCTTCTCGCGCGCCGGTCCCTCGAGCACGGACGGTTGATCGATATCCGTCATTGGGCGAGCTCCTCGAAGACGCCATGGGCTTGCTTGCCGTCATTGCCTCTGCGCAGCAGGGCGAAGAGATACGGGACGACCAGCAACGTCGTCGGCGTTGCGAACAGAAGGCCGCCGATGACGGCGCGCGCCAGCGCCGCGTTCTGCTCGTCCCCGGCGCCGCCGATCGCCATCGGGATCATGCCGACGATCATCGCGGCGGCGGTCATGAGCACCGGGCGGATCCGGGTATGGCCGGCGGAGAGCGCCGCGTCGAACGCCGTCATGCCGGCGAGCTGTTGCTCGCGCGCGAAAGTCACGAGCAGGATCGAATTCGCCGAGGCGACGCCGACCGCCATGATCGCCCCCATGAGCGAGGGCACGCTCAACGTCGTGTCGGTGATGTAGAGCATGGTGATGATGCCGCAGAAGGTCGCCGGCAGGGCGAGGATCACGACGAACGGGTCTCCGAAGTTCTGGTAGTTGACCACCATCAGCAGGTAGACGAAGACCGCGGCGAAGATCAGTCCGATGCCGAGGTCGCGGAAGGCGCCGTTCATGCTGTCGATCTGGCCGACGACCTCGATCGAGTTGCCGGGCGAAAGCTGCTTTTGCAGATCCTGCGTGATCTTGCTGATATCGCCGGCGACGCCGCCGAGATCGCGGCCGGCGACGCTGGCATAGACCTCGTAGACCGGTTGGATGTTCGCCTGGTTCGCGTTGGCCGGCACCGAATCGCGATTGAAGGTGGCGACGTTGCTGAGCAGGCCCGGCACGGGGTCGCCGTCCGGCAAGGGATTGGTGGCGACCGGCGTATTACCGAGATCGTTGAGCGAGCTCACACGGTACTCCGGCGTCTGAACGGCGAAATAATAGGGAATGCCCGATGTCGGATCGGTCCAGAAATTGGGCGACACCTGCTCGGACGAGCTGAGGCTCACGTTGACCTGATTGGCGATCTGAGTGGTGGTGAGGCCGAATTGCGCCGCCCGCGTGCGGTCGATGTTCACGAGGAAATCGGGCGCGTCGACCTCTTGCTGGAGATGCGCGTCGGCAATTCCCGGAAGGGCGGCGATGCGCTGCCGCAGCTCCTGCGCGATGCGGAGGTTCTTGGCGCGATCGTAGCCGACGGTCCGGACGTCGATCTGGGCCGGCAGGCCGAAGTTGAGAATCTGCGTCACGATGTCGGCGGCCTGAAAATAGAAAGTATCTTCCGGAAACGACGTCGGCAGCACCTCGCGGAGCTTGCGTACGTAATCCGCCGTCGGGGCGTGGCCGTCCTTCAGCGCCACGAGAATGACGCCGTCATTGACGCCGATCGTGGAGCCGTCGGTGAACGCCAGATTATAGGTACGCGCCGGCAGTCCGATGTTGTCGACGATCAGCTCGCGCTGGTCGGCGGGGATGACCTGGCGGATCTTGTTCTCGACGGCCTCGAAGATCTGCTCGGTCTTCTCGATCCGGGTTCCTGCCGGCGCGCGGACATGCAGCTGGATCTGGCCGCCGTCGATGTTGGGAAAGAAATCGCGACCGACGAACATCGACAGGGTCCCGCCGAGTGCGAGCACCGCCGCCGCCAGCACGGGAACGATGATGCGACGCGTCAGCAGCGTGGTCAGGAGCCTGTTATAGGCGTTGCGAAAGCGCTCGAAATTGCGCTCGAAACCTTGCTGCAGCCGCGCGAGGAAATTCCATCTTCCGCCGCCGCCCGGCTCCCCGTGATGCTCGCCCTTGAGCAGCAGGCCGATGGTGATCGGCGTCAAGGTGCGCGACAGGCCGTAGGATGCCATCATCGCGAAGACGACCGCGAGACCCAGCGGCGTGAAGAGATACTTTGCCGGGCCTTGGAGGAAGATCACGGAGGTGAAGACGCAGCTGATCGCGAGGGTCGAGACCAGCGTCGGAATGGCGATGCCGGCCGCGCCGTAGAGCGTCGCCTCGGCAAGCGGCTTGCGCTCTTCGGTGAGAAGGCGATGGGTGTTCTCGATCGTCACCGTCGAATCGTCGACTAGAATGCCGACGGCCAGGGCGAGGCCGCCGAGGGTCATCGTGTTAAGCGTTTCGCCGAGGAAATACAGCACGACGATCGAGCTGAGGATCGCCAGCGGAATCGAGATCATGACGACCAGCGTCGATCGCCACGAGCCGAGGAAGGTCAGAATCATCATCGCGGTCAGGCCTGCGGCGATGGCGCCCTCGCGCAGCACGCCGTCGATCGACGAGATGACGAAGACCGACTGGTCGAAGAGCTCGTTGATGTGCAGCCCCGGCGGCGCGGCGGCGCGTGCGACCGTCATGGCTTGCTTGACGCGGTTGACGACGTCGAGGGTCGAGGCGTTGCCGTTCTTGATGATGCTGAGGAGGACCGAGCGGCGACCATTCTCACGCACCACGTTCTGCTGGACGAGCGAGCCGTCGCGCACGTTGCCGACGTCCTTCAGGAAGACCGTCGCGCCATTGTTGAATTTGACGGGAATGTTGTTGAGGTCAGCGACGGTCGACGGCATTCCGTTGGTACGCACGGTGTATTGCGTGTCGCCGATCTTCGCCGTCCCGGACGGCACGGTGAGGCTCTGTGCGTTGACCGAGTTGACCACGTCGAGCGGGGTCAGGCCGCGCGCGAGCAGCTTCGCCGGATCGAGATCGACCATGATCTGACGATACTTCCCGCCGGCGGGGGTCGGCAGCGTGACGCCATGGATCGGCGCCAGCTGCTGCCGCAATTTGTAAATGCCGTAGTCGTAGAGCTGTTGCTCGTTGAGCTTTTCGGAGCTCAGGCTGAGCTGCAGCACCGGGACGCTGGATGCGTTGAACTGCACGACGATCGGCGGCTGGATGCCGGGCGGCATCAACGCGCGGATCGCGTTCGTTGCCGAGACGATCTGCGCGATCGCGAGGTCGAGATTGACGTCCGGCTGGAAGTAGATCTTCTGCACGGAGATGCCGTTCAGCGTCTGCGCCTCGATGTCGCGGATGTTGTTGACGTTGGCGCTAATCGAATACTGGCTGTAGGTGGTGATGCGCTGTTCCATCTCCGGCGTGCTGAGCCCGGTGTATTGCCAGATCACCGTCACGACGGGGATGTCGATCTCGGGGAAGATGTCGGTCGGCATCGTCACGACGGCGCTGATGCCGAGAAAGACGATGAGCGCGGCCAGGACGTAGAACGTATGAGGCCAGCGTAACGCGAAGCGAACCAATCCCATCGAAGAGCAAGTCTCCCGTCGAGCGCGCGGCAGGGCTTGGTGGCAAGGGCATCAGCGCGCTTGGCACCGAGGACCGAGCGCGACGGCCCGTCCTGTCCCTCGGACATATGAGGACGGCAAGGCCGGCATTCTCACGCGTCATTGCTGAGATTGCGTCGTTTTTGCCGCGATTATGCAGTCACGGAGCGCTGACGCCTTGAGCTGCGACGCGCTGTGCGGGAAGAAGCTGCCGGCGCCGCGTCTCCCGGGAGAACGCGACGTCGGCAGCTGAATCGCCGAAATGTCAGCGTCCGTGCCCGCCACCCCCACCATGGCCGCCGCCGAAGCCGCCGCCGGAATGCCCGCCACCGAAATGGCCGCCGCCTGGATGGCCGCCCTCGAAATGGCCAGCGTGCACAAATCCGTGATCATGTCCATGGTCCCACCCCTCATGGTGATTCCATCCGTGATCGTAACCGCCGTACCACCCGAAGCCGTCGTCGAGCTCCAGCGAACCGGTGACTCCCGGGTCGTAGTAGTAAGAATCGGGGTAGCCGGCATAGGGATCGTCGGTCGCCACCGCGGTGCAGGACGCCAGCGCGAGGCCGGCACCGACCAGAATGGCGATTGTTTTAGTCTTTGCTGTACTGCGAGTCATCGCAGCCTCCATATAAACCGTTCGGCCCGTTATTGTCGCGAGCCGTAAGAATCTCTCTGCATGTATGGAATCTGGGAACGCTGCAGCGACGGCATCCATGGCAATGGCGCATGGCTGGCTCTCGCTTGGTGGGCTGGTGCTGCGTTCCACAGATCGCGCCGGCGCTCAGCTGGTCGTCGCGGCCCGATGCATGCCGCCGCCGCGCCAAGCTACGACATTGCCGTGTTCCGACGATTCGCAGGCAACTTCTGGCATGTTGCGATGCAAGCGGCGGCCGAATACGGCTATCGTGTCGTCGCGCCGCAATAGCCCTGGCCGACAACGATGCGAGCCTATTTTGCTTACGGTTCGAACATGATCGTGGAAGACATGCGGGAACGCTGCCCGACGGCGCGGTTTCATGGCATCGCGCGGCTGCGTGATCACGGCTTCCGCATCGTGCGTTCGGGCTATGCCTCGCTGGCGTGGGAGCGCGGCGCGACGGTCTATGGCGTTCTTTGGTCGGTCGCGCCGCGTGACGAGCGGTACCTCGATGCGTATGAAGATATTGCCGCGGGTCTCTACCGCCGCGCCTGCCGCACGGTCGAGGCGTCGTCCGACGCAGCCCGTATCGTGGCGCTGACATACCTCGCCCGCGATGGTGCCCTGGGCCGGCCGCGGCGGTTCTACGTCGAGACGATTGTCCAAGCGGCACAATCCCATGGATTGCCGCCCGCCGCAGTTGCGGATATCGCGCGGTGGCTTCCCGATGCTAACGGCGCTGCCTCGGGTAGGTGATGATCGAGAGATACTGGCTCGGTCACAGTCGAGCCTCTGGCGTGCGCTGGCGATCCTCTTCGCAGCGGGTTTCGTCGTTCCGCTCGTTGTGCTCCTGAGACTCCGACCATAGCGTCGCTACGACGAAGGATCGGGTTTCGTCTACTCGCATCGGGACGAGGGCGATATACTGACCGGCCGTGATCCCAAGGAAGGAGAGAGGCCGTCGGTGACGGAGCTTTCCGGATATATCCTCGAATCGTTGCAAAACGGCAGCGAGTTCGCCCTCTACCGGGGGCGGCAACCCGGCAACGCGGTCCCGATCCTCGTGGTGGCGCCCGCCGCCGCGCAACAGACGCCAGCGAATCGCGGACGTCTCGAGCACGAGCTCTCACTTGCGGACAAGCTCGATTCCGCGTGGGCCGTACGCCCTGTGGCGCTCGCGCGGCACGAGGGACGCACCGTCCTCGTGCTCGAAGATCCCGGCGGCGATCCGGTGGGCGCGACCATCGGGCGGCCGCTTGAGCTCGCGCGCTTCCTGCAGGTCGCAATCGGCCTTGCAATCGCTCTGGGTCAGGTCCACCGCCACGGCCTCATTCACAAGGACATCAAGCCGGCAAATCTGCTCGTCGATGCCGCCGGCAACGTTCGCCTCACCGGCTTCGGCATCGCGTCCCGGTTGCCGCGCGAACGTCAGGCGCCGGCGCCGCCGGAGGTCATCGCCGGCACTTTCGCCTATATGGCACCCGAGCAGACCGGGCGCATGAACCGATCGATCGACGCCCGTAGCGATCTCTATTCGCTCGGCGTCACACTCTACGAAATGCTGACCGGCGCCCTGCCGTTCACCGCCTCGGATCCGATGGAATGGGTCCATTGTCACATCGCCCGGCAGCCAATGCCGCCGAGCGAGCGACTGGATGGTATCCCCGGTCCGGTCGCGGCGATCGTCTTGAAGCTTCTCGCCAAGACGGCGGAGCATCGCTACCAGACCGCCGCCGGCGTCGAGGCGGACCTCCGGCAGTGCCAGGCGGCGTGGCGGGAGCGCCGCCGCATCGACCCGTTCCCGCTCGCGGCGCACGATCTCTCGGACCGGCTGCTGATCCCGGAAAGGCTCTATGGACGCGAGGACGAGCTCGCGGCCCTCGTCGCGGCGTTCGACAGAGTCGCGAGCCGCGGCACGACGGAGCTCGTGCTGGTGTCTGGCTACGCCGGCATCGGCAAATCGTCGATCGTCAACGAGCTGCACAAGATGCTGGTGCCGCCGCGGGGTCTCTTCGCCGCCGGCAAGTTCGATCAGTACAAGCGGGACATCCCCTACGCGACCGTCGCCCAGGCCTTTCGGAACCTCGTCTGCGAGTTGCTGAGCAAGAACGATGCCGAGCTCGACTCCTGGCGCAAGGCGCTGCTGGAGGCGCTCGGCGCCAACGGTCGGCTCATGGTCAATCTCATGCCGGAGTTGGCTCTCGTCGTCGGTGAGCAGCCGCCGGTTCCCGACCTCCCGCCGCATGATGCGCAGAGCCGCTTCCAGGTGATTTTCCGCCGATTTCTCGGAGTGTTCGCCCGGCCGGAGCACCCACTTGCACTGTTCCTCGACGATCTGCAATGGCTGGACTCGGCAACGCTCGATCTGCTCGGCCGTCTCGCCACCGATCCGGAGCTGAAGCATCTCCTGCTCGTCTGCGCCTATCGCGACAGCGAGGTCGGCCCCGCGCATCCGCTCACGCGAGCGCTGAAGACGATCCGCGATGCCGGGACAAGGGTCGAGAATATCGCCCTCCTGCCTCTCGGGCTCGACGATTTGACGCAGCTCGTCGCCGATTCTCTGCGCGCGGAACGGGTGCACGTCCACCGACTGGCCGAGCTGGTGTTTCGGAGGACGGCGGGCAATCCGTTCTTCGCAATCCAGTTTCTCACCGCGCTCGCAGAAGAGGAGCTGCTCACGTTCGACCCCGACGCGCGGGCCTGGCGATGGGACTTGGATCGAATTCGGGCGAAGGGCAGCACCGACAACGTCGTGGATCTCGTGGCGGGAAAGCTGAACCGTCTTCCGGGCGCCGCGCTGGAAGTCCTGAAGGAGCTTGCCTGCCTGGGGAACAATGCGCAGACCGCGACGCTGAGCACGGTCCTCGCGTTATCGGAAGAGGAGATTCACGCGGCGCTCTGGCACGTCGTTCGCGCCGGACTCGTCTTCCGTCAGGACGGTGCCTATGTCTTTCTCCATGACCGCGTCCAGGAGGCGGCTTATGCGCTTATCCCGGATGGCGAGCGGGCCCGGGCACATTTACACATTGGCAGGGTACTCGCATCGCGAACGGCGCCTTCGGATCTCGAAGAGAAGATTTTCGAGATCACCAATCAGCTCGACCGCGGCGCCGCCTTGATCCGCTCGCCGGAAGAGCGTCGCAAGGTCGCCGAGCTCAATCTCGCAGCGGGAAGACGCGCCAGGACGTCGACGGCCTATGCATCCGCTCTGGCGTATTTGATGGCCGGTCGCGCGCTGCTGTCGGAGAGCAGCTGGGACGATCACTACCGGCTGACCTTCGATCTCGAATTCCACCGCGCCGAATGCGAGTTCCTGACGGGCGAGCTCGCCGCCGCGGCGGAGCGTCTCTCTGCACTGGCGGGACGTGCCGCCAATCTCGTCGACGCGGCGGCGGTCGCGCGCTTGCGCCTGGCGCTCTACACCACCCTCGATCGCTCGGACCTCGCGGTCGAGGTCGGCCTCGACTATCTTCGGCACGTCGGCATCGACTGGTCGCCGCATCCGAGGTCCGAGGACGTCCGCGAGGAATGCGACCGGATGTGGCTTCTCCTCGACGGACGATCGGCCGACGAGCTTCGGAACCTGCCGGTGATGAGCGATACGGTCTGGCGGGCGACGATGGATGTTCTCGTCGACATCAACCCGCCGGCCTCGTTCACCGACCCGAACCTTCGCGACCTCGTGCTTCTCCGCATGACGAACCTCAGTCTGGAGCACGGGAACTGCGATGGGTCATGCTATGCCTACGTAAGTCTCAACATCGTCCTCGGCGTGCGTTACGGCGATTACCGGGCGGGGCTGAGCTTCGGCAAGCTCGGCTTCGATCTGGTGGAAGGACTCGGGCTGCCCCGTTTCAAAGCGCGGGTGCAGATGAATTTTGCCAGCATGGTGCTGCCGTGGACGAATTCCCTCCATGCGAGCCAGGCGTTGATGCGACTGGCGCTGGAGACGGCAACCGCGAGCGGCGACTTGACCTACCTCTTGTACAGCCGCAGAAACCTGGTGACGAACCTTCTTGTCTCCGGTACGCCGCTCGGCGAGGTGCAACACGAAGCGGAGGAGGGACTCGCCTGCGCGCAAAAGGCCAGGTTCGGCCTGGTGATCGAGGCTCTTCTCGCGCAGATCATGCTCATCCGCGGGCTTCGCGCTCCGGGAGCGGTCGACGAGGCGGCGCACGACGACGCCTCGTTCGAGCGCCATCTCGGGGAGGATCCGTATCGGCCGATCGCGGCATTCGCCTACTGGACCTACAAGCTTCAGCTCGGCGTCTTTGCCGAGGATTACGCGAGCGCGGTCGCGGCGGCGGAGAAGGCGATGGGCCTTCTCTGGTCGGCGCGGTCATTCCTGGAGGTCGCCGAATACCATTTCTACGCCGCGCTCGCGCGGGCGGGCGTCTGCAGCTCCCTGCCGACCGACTCCCAGCGGCAGCACCGCGATGCGCTGCGCGAGCATCAGGAACAGATTGCGATCTGGGCGGCGAATTGCCCGGAGAATTTTGCCAACCGCGCTTTTCTCGTCGGCGCCGAAGTCGCACGTCTGGAAGGGCGGGAGCTCGATGCCGAGCGCCTCTACGAGGAGGCCATCCGCTCGGCCCACGAGTACGGCTTTGCCCAGAACGAGGGCCTCGGCAACGAGCTCGCCGCGCGATTCCATGCCGGGCGCGGCTTCCGGACGATCGCCGATGCCTATCTTCGGAACGCCCGATCCTGCTATCTCCGCTGGGGCGCCGACGGCAAGGTCGCTCGACTGGACGAAAGTCATCCGCAGCTGCGAATCGAGCCGTGGTCCGGGCGCGTCGGCGACACGGGCGGGACTCCGGTCGAGCACTTGGACCTCGCGACCGTGGTCAAGGTATCGCAGGCCGTCTCCGGCGAGATCGACCTCAGGAAATTGATCGATACGCTGATGGTAATTGCGCTCGAGCATGCCGGCGGCGAGCGCGGCTTGCTTCTCCTTCCGCGCGGCGACGAGATGCTGATCGAAGCGGAAGCCATGACCGTCGGGGAGGCGGTGGAGGTCCGGCTGCGGCAAGCGCCGGCGACGGCGGCGGAGCTTCCCGAATCGATTCTCCGCTACGTGGCGCGGACGCACGACAGCTTGCTGCTGGATGATGCGTCGGAACAGAACCCCTTCACGGGCGATGACTATATCCGCCGCAACCGCTGCCGCTCGCTTTTGTGCCTGCCCCTGATCAAGCAGGCGAAGCTGATCGGCGTCCTCTACCTGGAGAACCGCCTAGCCTCACACGTCTTCACCCCGGCGCGCACCGCCGTGCTGCGACTGCTCGCGTCGCAGGCCGCAATCTCGCTGGAGAACGCTCGTCTCTACGGCGATCTGCAGCACGCGGAGGGTTTCCTGGCCGAAGCCCAGCGCTTGAGTCACACGGGCAGTTTCGTCTTCGATACGTCGAGCGGGGCGGTCTCATGGTCCGACGAGATCTTCCGGATCTACGAATTCGATTGCGCGGTCAAACCGACTCTGGGGAAGATCTTCGAGCGAATTCATCCGGACGACATCGGGCGGGTTCAAGAGTTCGTCGCGCGCACCCCGCACGACGGCAGGGAGCATGACCTCGAGCATCGCATCGTGATGTCCGACGGTTCCGTCAAGTTCCTCCGTATCGTGGCGCATTCGGTAACCGACCAATCGGGAGCGGTCGAGCTTGTCGGGACGGCGATCGACGTCACCGCGTCGAAACAGGCGCAGGAGCGACTGCAGTCCTCGCTCGAGGAAAAGGAAGCCTTGCTCAAGGAGGTGCACCACCGGGTCAAGAACAATCTGCAGCTCATCAGCAGCCTCCTCAACCTACAGGCCGCCCGCATCGCCGACCGCAGTGTCGCGGAACTGTTTGCGGAGAGCCGGAACCGGGTTCGTTCGATGGCGCTGGTGCACGAAAACCTCTACCGCGCCGGCAATTTCGTCAGGATTCCCATGCGGGACCACATCCAAAGCCTGTGCGCTCACCTGATCCGCGCTTACGGCCTGCACGGCCATCATGTCGAGTTGGCGACCGAAGTCGACGACGTCCAGTTGAATCTGGACCGGGCGGTTTCCGCGGGCTTGATCATCAACGAGCTGGTCTCGAATGCCTTCAAGCATGCCTTCCCGGACGACCGGTCGGGATGCATCCGGGTTGCGCTGACGCTGCGGGACGAGGGGCGGTGCATGCTGTTGGTGAGGGACGACGGCGTCGGTCTTCCTCCCGAACTCGACGTCGGCCGGGCCGGCTCCCTGGGGCTGCAGCTCGTTCGCGACCTGACGGAACAGCTGCATGGCATCCTCGCCGTGCGGCGCGACGGGGGAACGATCTTTACCATTACCTTTGACGCGGATCTCCGCGCGGAAGCGAAACGATGACGCCGGCCCGGATCCTCATCGTCGAAGACGACCGCGTGGTTGCCCGCGACATCGAGCAGCAGCTGCGCCGGATCGGCCACGTGGTGGTCGGGGCGACGGCCCGCGGCGAGGATGCCGTGCCGCTGGCGCGCAAGACGCAGCCGGAGATGGTGCTGATGGACATCCGGCTGGAAGGCGCGATCGACGGGGTCGATGCCGCCCGGCAGATCCGCAATCAATGCCACGTGCCGGTCGTCTTTCTGACGGCCTATGCCGATGACGAGACCGTGCAGCGCGCGACCCTTACGGAGCCCTTCGGCTACCTCCTCAAGCCCTTCGAGGATTCCCAGCTGCGGACGGTCATCGAGATGGCGCTCTACAAGCATGCCGCTGAACGCAAGTTGCACGCGAGTGAGCGCCGCTTCGTGGCGACGCTGTCGAGCATCGGCGATGCCGTCATCGCCACCGACGACAAGGCGCTCGTGACCTTCATGAATCCGGTGGCCGAAGGCTTGACGGGCTGGCGACAGGAGGAGGCGGTCGGCCGGCCGCTTGCCGAAATCTTCCGCATCGTCAACGAGGAAACCCGCGAGACCGTCGAGGATCCCGCCGCCAAGGTGCTCCGCCTCGGGACCACGGTCGGGCTGGCCAATCACACCGTGCTGCTCGCCCGCGACGGAAGCGAGATTCCGATCGACGACTGCGGCTCGCCGATCGTCGACGACCATTCCGGCATCACCGGCAGCGTCCTCGTCTTCCGCGACGTCACCCAGCGCCGCCGGGTGGAGGAGGCGTTGCGCAGGGCGCAGGACGATCTCGCGCGCGTCGGCCGGCTGACGACGATCGGCGAGCTCGCCGTATCGATCGCCCACGAGGTGAACCAGCCGCTGATGGCGATCGTGACCAACGCCGATACCTGCCTGCGCTGGCTGGCGAAGGATCAGCCGCGTCTCGACGAGGCGCGGAAGGCCGCGGAACGCATCGTCAGAGACGGTCACCGCGCCGGCAAGGTCGTCACGAGCATCCGTGCCATGGCCCGGAAATCGTTGCCGGATATGTCGGAGCTGGACATCAACGACGCGATCGCAGAGGTCCTCGCCCTGATGCGCAGCGAGCTGCGGCGGCGCGAGATCGCGATCGAGACCGAATTATCGGCGGATCCCCGGCCCGTCGTCGGCGACCGGGTTCAGCTGCAGCAGGTCGTCTTGAATCTCATCATGAACGGCGCCGAGGCGATGAGCGCGAGCGGGCACTCGTCGCGGATGTTGCGCATCACCTCCGGGAACCACGAGCCCGGACATATGCTCGTCGCCGTCGCCGACGCGGGTCCGGGGATCGACGCGATCATGATCGATCGCATCTTCGAGGCCTTCTTCACCACGAAGCCCCAAGGAACCGGCATGGGGCTGTCGATCTGCCGCTCGATCGTCGAGGCCCACGGCGGCCGTCTCTGGGTATCGCCGAACCTGCCGCACGGCAGCGTCTTCCGCTTCACCGTGCCGACCGTCGGCCACGCGGAGCTCGATTGAACGCTCCCCGACCGAAGCGTTCGGCCAATCGATTGAAATCATTGGAGCGGGTGAAGGGAATCGAACCATCGTCGTACGCTTGGGAAGCGGATTTTGGCCCTTTGATATCATTTGGCTTTTCAGAATCACCCTTTCCGATCAGTGTCTTGGGTGTTCGTGATGATTCGCCAAAGTTCCCCGAAATTCGCATGCCCTGTGCCAAATCGTGCCAAAATCCGTCGTAAGCTTCGGCTAAGCTTCCGGGCTTACGACGCGTCAGCATCGGGCCGATGTCCGCGGCGAACTGAACCTGCGGCTATCGCTTCCGTTCTCATGGTCGCGTCGTCTTGCGACCGCCGTGATCGTTCGCCTGGCAGTGCCGGCGGATCCTGAAATCCATCGCCTTTATATTGCCGTTCTCGTCCTCGACCCAGATATCGGTCGGGTTGCGGAGAAGGACCGCGCAGGCAAAATCCATCGCATCCGTCAGCTCGACATAGGA
Source organism: Rhodospirillales bacterium (assembly GCA_028291405.1). GTDB lineage: Bacteria > Pseudomonadota > Alphaproteobacteria > ATCC43930 > CGMCC-115725 > URHD0088. The sequence continues at coordinate 50,647 of JAQGID010000235.1, forward strand.
TTGGGGTTGCTCGATTACGTCGTCCTGGCCACCGGGGATCATCCACTTCACGAAATAGGGCATCGCTGTCCTCTAGAATCGCGGGCTGATCGACTGCTGCCTCGCCGAGCGCCGGCCTCACCACCGAAAGATCGCTGCGATCGGGCGATTGACCCGCAGTTGTCCCGGAGCGAGCACGACAACCGTGCCGCCATGAAGCATGGTTTCGATCGCGGCGCGGTCGATCAGATCCTCATCCTGCGGCATTGGGCTTTCGTGGATGTCGAGATTTCCTGGTTCGTCGCCGACACGGCCCCAGATCCGCGCCCCCTCTTCAATGAATAGGGTATCGACGCGTCCCCAGCGTGTGCCGTCGATGATGTCGAGCGGTTGCGTGCCGGCCTTGGCGCTGCCATTGCCCAGCAGCGTGTAGAAATGGTCGAGCGCCTGCTGGCGCCCGGCGGCGAAAGTCGGCCGGAGCAACTCGTAGGCGCGATCACGCTGCTCCTCGAGCGGCACCGTATCCGGATTGCTGTCGAGGCTTTCAGGCACCAGCGTCTTCAGGCGAATGATCGCGCGCAGATGGCCGGCGATCTCGGGGAGAGCGACCAGCACGACAGGCTCCGGCTTCCCGCTGAAATACTGGTTTACCACCGCGCCGACGCGGTTCAGGTATTCGATGAACTCGGTGCGACGGAGCTCCTCCGGCGCCTCCCCGGCGTTGCTTACCTTGCCCATCCCCTGATGCGTCGGCCACACCCCGATCCCCGGCCGCGACACCGGATGGCCGAGCACCGTGTCCTGATACTCGGTCTCGCCGACGACCGCCTGCACGCCGGGCGGCATCCGCACGTCCTCGATGTCGCGGACCCGCCAGCGCGAGGCGGCGGCGAGGCGGGTGCCGGCGCTGCTGCTGGCGATGATGAAGAAGGCCCCGTCGTCGGCAAGCAACGGGAGGAGCGGCTTGATGCTGAAGTGGTCGCCCACCGTCAACTCCTCGCGCACGTCCTCCGGCATGCCGTATCGTCGTGCCTGGTCGGGACCGAGGAACATCGCGACTCCGCCATTCGCTTCGTCGCGCCAGAAATTGGCGTCGCCCGCGAGATCGACCGCTGGGCGGACGATTTCACGCGCGACCACCGGACGGCAGCCGCGCTCGACGAGGCGGCGCTCGGCCTCCTGGGCAAGGTTGCGCAGCCGACTCCGATCCTGGCGGAACTTCGGACCGCGAGGATGGAACGGCAAGAAAATCGATACTGCCGGGGAGACTGATTCCGCTGCCAGCGCCTTCACCTCTTCGAGACCGAGCATTGCTGTGACCCTTGATTTTCCAAAGAACCTAATGGCGAGTCTCCCGCTCGCGCGTTGACCTCCATCAACATTCCGTCGGGATCGACAGATTTGCGCCGGCGCGCGGGAGGAACGAACCGGCGACAATCTTGACGCCGGTCAAGGCGGTGAACGGCAGGCTCGTATCTTTATGACCGTGACACCGGCCTGTGCCTGCTTTGAGCGAAGTGGCACCGAAGGCCGGCACAATCGGAGAAGGCCGGCACAATCGGAGATCGATCATGACGCAAGTATTCGCGTTACGTATGCTGTTGACCGGCGTCGCGGTTGGCGCGCTGATGTGTCTGGTAAACATCGCCGAAGCCACCGCCCAGGGTTCCACCGCCCCCGGTACTGGATCGTCATCTGCGATGACCCCCGCGGAGAGCGAGCAGCGCGCGCTCGAGGCCATTATGCAGGCCCGCAAGGCAGCACAGCAGCATAAGATCCGCGCCGCGATCGACCAGATCGAAAGCGCCGAGGTTGCTCTCCTCAATCGCACCGTGGCACAGCCGGATCCGCACATCCAGGCCGCGCTGGATCAGCTCGATGCCGCCCGCGACGCAATCAGCCGCAAGGATGTCGCGGCGACCGAGCAGCAGCTCGCGCAAGCGTCCGGCCTCCTCACCGTCGCGGCGAATACGGCTGCCGCGCCGACCGGCTCCATCGGCAGCTCGATGCCGCCGCAAGCCGGAAATACGCCTGCGAGTGCAGGCGTCACCGCCGAGCAGGCCCGCCAGATGGTAGGACAGCAGGTGTACGATAGGGACAACGTCGACATCGGTCCGGTGATCGACGTCGTGCTCGACGACGACGGCACGCCGGCCGCGATCATCATCGCTGTCGCAGGACCGCCCGATGGCGGCTCGAGCAGCGTCGCGGTGCCGACGAGCAGCGTGAAGAAGAAGGGCAATCGGATGAGCACGGACCGCTCGAAGGACCAGCTCCGCAAAGCCGCGAATTACCGTCCCGCAGGGTCGACGACGTCCGGGTCCGGGAGCTCGAACTCGAACCCGCAGAATCAGTCCGGGAGCTCGAACTCCCAGAATCAATCGGGGAGCTCGAACACGCAGAACCAGTCCGGGAGCTCGAACTCGCAGAAGCAATAGCCCCGATCCAAAGCGCAGATGGCGGCGTTGCCGATCACGCTCGCCAAGCTGCTCGATGGAACGGAAGGGAGTCGAAATGCCGCATGCGATCCGTATCCATGAGACTGGCGGCCCGGAGGTTTTGCGCTGGGAAAAAGTCGAGGTCGGCGAGCCTGGCCCGGGTGAGGCGCGGTTGCGCCAGACCGCGGTCGGGGTCAACTTCGTCGACCTCTACGTCCGCAAGGGTCTCTATCCGGTGAAATTGCCGAGCGGGCTCGGCACGGAGGGGGCGGGTGTCGTGACGGCGGTCGGCCCGGGCGTCACCGAGGTCAAGCCGGGCGACCGCGTCGTCTATGTCGGCGGCCCGCTGGGTGCCTATGCCGAGGAGCGGATCGTGCCCGCCGACCGGCTGGTCGTCCTGCCCGAAGGCATCTCCGACCAGCAGGCGGCAGCGATGATGCTCAAGGGCCTCACCGCGCAATACCTCATCCGCCAGATCCGCCGTGTCGGGCCGGGCGACACGATCCTGTTCCACGCCGTAGCCGGCGGCGTCGGGCTCATCGCCAGCCAATGGGCGGCGTCGCTCGGCACGACGGTCATCGGTACCGTCGGCAGCGACGAGAAAGCGAAGGTCGCGGCTGCCCACGGCTGCGCCCATACGATCGTCTACACACGCGAGGATTTCGTCGCGCGCGTCGCGGAGATCACACGCGGCGCCAAGCTCCCGGTGGTCTACGATTCGGTGGGCAGGGAGACCTTCACGAAATCGCTCGACTGTCTGCGCCCCAAGGGGCTGATGGTGAGCTTCGGTCAGTCCTCGGGGCCGATCGGGCCGCTCGATCTCAGCATTCTGGCGCAGAAGGGGTCGCTCTTCGTCACGCGGCCGACGCTCAACACCTACGCCGCCGCGCGCGAGGATCTCGTGGCGATGGCGAACGATCTTTTCGAGGTCGTGCGGTCCGGCAAGGTCAGGATCGAGATCCACCGGACCTTTCCGCTGAAGGAGGCGGCCCAGGCACATCGCGAGCTCGAGGCGCGCCGTACCATCGGCTCGACCGTGCTCGTCGTCTGACCGCGGCCGAGGAGCCGCGCATGGTCGATCCGCATCTGGGCGCAATCCGCCCCGTCACGCCCAGCGCCTTTGGCTGCGAGGACTGCCTGAGAGTCGGTTCCGAATGGGTTCACTTGCGTCTCTGCCTGACGTGCGGTCACGTCGGCTGCTGCGATTCCTCGCCGCTTCGACATGCGAGGAAACATTTCCACGCGAGCGGACATCCGATCGTGCAATCCTTCGACCCCGGTGAGAAATGGCGTTGGTGCTACGTGCACGAGGCGGTCGCCTGATGCGGCTGGTGCGAGCGCAGCAACCCCACGCCGCCCGAGCGCGCCGCACGGCAGTGGGATCCTGCGTGCTGCCCGAACCGCCGACGCTCGACCCGGCCGTCGCGGCCGAGGTGGCGCAGCTTCACTACGTCAACGACCGTCTGCTGCCCGGGATCACGCGCCGAGCCGCCGATGGCGGCGGCTTCGTCTATCTCGACCCCGCGGGGCGCCAGATCGACGACCCGGGGGAGCTGCAACGGATCCGCTCGCTCGCGATCCCGCCGGCTTGGAGCGACGTTTGGATCTGTCCCGATCGGGACGGTCATCTCCAGGCGATCGGCTACGACGCCAAGGGCCGTAAGCAGTATCGTTACCATCCGCGGTGGCGCTTGGTGCGCGACGAGACCAAGTTCGAGCACATGCTCGGGTTCGGCCAGTCGTTGCCGCGCATCCGTCGCCGCGTCAAACGCGATCTCGACCGGAGCGGCCTGCCGCGCGAGAAGGTGGTGGCCGCCGTGGTGCGGCTGATGGAGCGGTCGCTCGCCCGCGTCGGCAACGAGGAATACGCCCGGGAGAACGAGCACTTTGGCCTCACCACGCTGCGCGACGAGCATGTCCGCGTCGAGAACGGCGTCATCGAGCTCGATTTCCGCGGCAAGCATGGCGTCCACCATCACGTTCAAGTGAGCGACCGGAAGCTTGCCTCGATTCTCGAGAACTGCCGCGAGCTGCCGGGATCGGAGGTGTTCAAGTACCTGGACGAGAGCGGCGCGTGGCACCGCATTTCGTCGGAGCACGTAAACGCCTATCTGCACGAGACCGCCGGCGGTCCGGTAACGGCCAAGGACTTCCGGACCTGGGCGGCGACGAACCTCGCGCTCATTGAGGAGGCCAAGCTGCACGAGCGCAAGCCGACCAAGCGGAGTGCCGCCACGGTGGTGCGGCGCGTCGCGGCGCAGCTCGGCAATACGCCCGCGGTCTGCCGCAAGAGCTACATACATCCGCGCGTCCTCTCCTGCTATCTCGACGGCTCGCTCAGCCCCACCCTCGCGGAGATCGCGAGCGGCGAGAGACTGGCCGGAATGTGGGCGGTGGAAGGCATGACGATGCGCCTGCTCGCGCAATGGGCGGGAGTCCCGGAGAGCTGTGCACCGACGTGAGAACCGTTCGAGTCATAGGCCTGATTGTGCAGCGAGCTTGAAGAGATCTCGAGAAATTGACGCTCGTCAGCGCGCAACGCGCCGCGCCGCCGGAGAGTCGCCCACGCTGCCGCAGGTTGATGTGCCGGTCGACGACGATGATGCGCCCCCTGACGAGAGAAGCGGTCCAACGCGTGATTGCCGTGACGGCGTTGCTTTTCCTCTGCGTCGGCTGCGTGTCCGAACGCGAAAAATGGGAAGAGACCGAGCAGATACTGATCGCGGCGGGCTTCAAGATGCAGCCGGCCGACACTCCCGAACGGCAAATGGAACTCGCTACCCTGCCGCCGCATAAATTGCAGTCGCAGCAGCTGCGGGCGAGCGGGACGCGGACCATGGGATATGTCTATGCCGATCCCGATGTCTGCCACTGCGTTTTCATCGGTGACGACAAGGCCTACCAGGCCTTCGCTCAACTATCCCTCCAGAAGAAGCTCGCCGACGAATATCGCGAGGCGAGCGAGATGGCGGAAAACGCCGCCTTCAACTGGGACATGTGGGGTCCGGGATTCTGGGGCCCGCCGCCGGTCGTCGTCGTACACGAGCATGTGCCTCCGCCCGTTCGCCACTAGAATCGCTGGCCCCGGTCCCGGGCGGGGCGGCAGTTTTATCGGGTATCGCCGTCTCGGCCCGGAGCGAGGGACATCATGCGCCACACCATGACCGCCCGCGAAACCACCGCTGCACCCATGGAGCGGCTCGCGCTCCATGGCGTGAAAGTCGCGTTCCGGCTCACCGCCTGGATTCTGCTGCTGGCCGTGTCGTTTCCCTCCACCGCTGCCGCTCGCGGTTTCGTCAGCTTCCATTTCGGCGTGCCGCTGGTCGTCGGCCCGCCCGTCTATTACGCGCCGCCGCCAGTCTACTATGTGCCGCCGCCGGTCTACTACACGCCGCCGCCGGTCTACACCTACTCCACAGCAGCGCAGCAGCAGGCGTGCCACGAATATCAGACCACGGCGATGATCGACGGCAAGCCGCAGCCTGTCGTCGGAACGGCCTGCCTGCAAGCCGACGGCTCGTGGCGGACCAGCCAGTGATTTATTGGTCGTAATGTCGGAAGGGGAAGTCATGACGATCATCCGGGAGACGCTGCTCGCCGCCACGATCGGGCTCGTCGCAACGACGGGTGCCTTCGCTCAAGCCGCCACGCCCCCGGGCCCGCCGGCCGCGAGCGGCGCGCCGCCCGCTCGGCAGCACAATTGCCTGCTCAAGGCACTCAATACCTGCGGGGCAAACGGCAGCTGCAAGGGGCTCGACAATCTCAAGGGCGAGAAACTGCCGGTCAAGATGACGGTCGATCTCGCCGTGGGAATCGTCGCCGGCGTCGCCCCTGACGGGTGGGTCGATGCGACACGGATCATATCGCTCGGTCGAACCGCCGATGAGCTCATCCTGCAAGGCATCGACGGCGGCGTCGCCTGGCAAGTGCTGATCTACGAGAAGAACGAGGTCATGTCCTTCTCGCTGGCGACCGCCGATGGCGTCACCACCGGCTTCGGCGAATGCACGGCGGTAAAGGAACCGTAGCGCAACCGCGGTAATCGCACGAGAGCATCCGGGCTTCACGTCGGCGCAAGCTCGAACAGTCCCTTCGCCAGCCATTCGTCGAGCCCGAGGGCCTCTGCGATCCGCTCGACCTCGTCGGCGCCGTGCTGCGTGCGCGCGTCGTCGAGCGCCTTCTCCCAGTCGGTCGGCGCGTAAAAGCCGCGGCCGATCATGGCGACCGCCATCAGCTCGTGCCGAGCCTCGTCGTCGAGCGCCGTCAGCCGGCGTTTCAGCTCGGCGAGCGGCTCGTTGTCGAGCGTCGGGTCGAGCACCTCGGTCGAGCTGGTGATCTCCTGCTCGATCAGCTTGCCGTCGTCGTTGCGGTCGACCACGCGCAGCTTGTCGAGCAGCTTTTCCTGCGCCTCGCGGGCATGCTTTGCGAGTTCCGCAATCTCGCGAATTTCTGCCGGTGTGATGACCTCGAGCACGTCGCCTCCTCAGGGGGTGAAGCGGGCGATCAGTGAGACATTAGGATCGGCACCTTCGCGCGCTGCAGCATGTCGCGCGTCATGCCGCCGAGGATCGTCTCGCGCAGGCGCGAATGCCCGTAGGCGCCCATCACGAGAATATCCGCGTTGACGTCGGCAATACGGGAGAGCACCGCCTCGGAGGTGGTGACACCCTTCGGTGAAACCTTCTCCTCCGTCGCCTCGATCGTGTGCCTCGCCAGATGGCGGACGAGTTCGCCGTCCAGCATCCAGTCCTCGTCGGGATCCGGATTGACCGAGAAGAGCGTGACGACCGCTGCTCCCGCGAGCAACGGCAGCGCATCGTGCAGGGCGCGCGTCGCCTCGCGGCTGCCGTTCCAGGCGACCAGCGCGATGGCGCCGATCCGCCCGATGAAATGCCACGCATAGGGCGCGATGAGAACAGGCCGGCCGCAGCCGAGGATGACGTCCTCCGGCGCGTCGAGGACGCTCGAAACCGGCATGGGCTGGCCGAGGACGACCAGATCCGAAGCTTTGGCGCGGTCGGTGATGAAGGCGACGAGATCGCCGGCCGACGCCTGCCACTCGCCGGCCACTTTCGCCTTGTCGAGCTGCTCCACGAACATCTCCTGCGCGGCGATATCGTCGGCGAGCCCGACGCCGGTGAGCCGCGCGTCGAACCGCTCGGCGACATCTGCGGCGAGCGCGAGGCGATCCTCGCAGGATGGAGTCGTGTCGACATGGACGAGGATGTCTTTGATGACCATGAGCCGTCTCTCGAGTGTCTGTCAGCTGCCCCTTGAGGAGTCGCACGCTGTCGCGGCGCGATGCCTCGCACGTCACCATTCTTAGATCGAGCCGCCCGGACCGTGCGTTGACGGCCGTCAAGGTTCGCGAAGGCTCAATCGAGCTCGCGCGAGATCACCGCACCCACACCAACAGCATTTTAATTTCTGCAGTGCAATGTGCGCTCTGCAATCATCCCATGAAAATGCATCGAGGAAGCTCAACGAGCTACGCAGGAAGCGCATCGGGTCCGGCAAAGTGAGATCACCGTGGAACGACTTGACCTCGTGACCGGCGCGGCGGCGCTCCAAGGCGCCGATCGAGGGATGCAAGAGCCGGCGCCGCCGGTCCTTTTGGTTGCTCGCTTAAGTAAGCCTGGGATCAAACATCAAGGGCTCGGAAAGTCTTGCTCGGCCGCCGAGCGACCAGAACATTGATGTCGGTCAAGGCACCATCGTGTCGTGGCGCAATATGCTCAGATAATGAGGAGCATCCTATGGCCGTAAAGCTCAATCAAAGTTCGTACGAGTACGCAATGAGGCTCATCAAGGATGGCAAGGTCGTGCGCGACGTGAGGGATGACTGGAGCGAGCATCAGCCTTCAACACGAGAGCGAAATAAATTCATCGAGACCCATGGCTTCGCCGAGTACAGAAAGTGGCATCTTGGGATCGATGACGAAGAGCCGGAGAACAAAAAGGACCATTACAAATTCCCGTATGGCGATTTCGTAAATGTTCATCGCTGCGCGGTGCTGACTGCGGAGTCGCGCGCCGGCCAGTACAAATACACGGATATCGAATTGGCGGCAGCACATCTGCACGGAATGCTCGACGCCCTGATGGAGCAGCATTCCGGCCAAAACCGCGATCGATGAACTCGCGTACCACCGGCGGCTGCTGGCCAGGATGCGACGGCGCGGTTCTTCCTCGAGCAGGACGCCGGGGCTGAAGCAGGCCTGCCTGGCGGCCTTCATTGGTCATGGAACCTGGCACCGGGATTGTGGTTCGAGCGGCAGCAGCCAAGATCGAGGCGCCGCCGGGCGGAAGCGCGAGGCATCTTCCCTGCGACAGACGGAGGACGGAAATGATTGCGACGCGGGTGAAGAAGCTGTCGGCCTGAATTTTGCGGAGAGCCGCGCGCGGGTTCTTTCCGTCATGCCGATGCCGGTATCGTGACACGGAAGTGGATGCGGGTCGGTTGTCCGTTTTTTGTCGCGCGCGCCGCGACCTCGACCGAGCTGCCGCCGCTGTCGGTGAATTCATCCTCCATCATGTTCTTGAGCGATTGGGCGAGATCCGGCGCGGAGGAGCTTCCCGCGGCGTCCGGCCCATGGCAGCGCAGGCAGGCTTCGGTGTAGCGCCTCCAGCCAATGTAGGTGTGCTGGTCGACCTTGCCGTCTACGACGGTGGAAGGCTTTTCTCGTCCGGCTGGTCTTCATTCTGATTGTCCTGCGCTCCTACTCCGCCGATCGGTCCAGGCACAAGCAATCCTCCGAGAGCGGAGGTGAGAACGGAGATGAGGTCCGTCGTTGCGCCAGGACAGGGCAGGAGCACCAAAGCGTAGGTTGAACAGTGCCGCGGCGCACACTGCTCGGCGCCGATCGATTGCTCATGGTTCAAATCGGGCTGCAACCACCACAGGTTGAGATCCGGGTAGCGCCGGCGGCACGAGCACGGCCGGCGCCGGGGGACAACCTTGACGGCCGTCAAGTCGGCGGAGATCGAAGCAACGTATTTTTCCTCGATGCAATCGAAGGGCCGTCGGTCGACAGGAATTCATCTGATTGCCCCACTCGCTCCCGACCGAAACGCTGATCGTCATCGCCGCCTCGGTCTGCGCGGTCGGCATTCTCACTCGGGCGGGCTTGCCGGCGGCTCTCGGCTATTTGATCGCGGGCCTCGCAATCGGGCCGCATGGGCTGCACCTCCTCGCCGCCAGCGACGAGACCCGGTTTCTCGCCGAGCTCGGCATCATCTTTCTGATGTTCATGGTCGGGCTCGAGTTCTCGCTCCCTACCATCATCGCCGCGCGCCGAAACGTGTTCGGCGCTGGGATCCTTCAGGTCGGCATCACCACACTCATGGTGGCGGGGATCGCGACGCTGTTCGCGGTGCCTTTGTTCGCCGCCATCGTGCTCGGCGGTGCAATGGCGATGTCGTCGACGGCAATTGCGCTGAAGCAACTCGCCGATCAGGACGAGCTCGGCAGCGAGCACGGCCGGCTGGCAGTGGGGATCCTGCTGTTCCAGGATCTCGCGACGATCCCCTTCCTGGTGATGGTGAGCGCGAGGGAGGAAGCCGAGGGAGCATCGATCCTGCGCGACCTCGCCGTCGCTGCCCTTGCGCTCGGACTGACCATTCTCGTCTCCCGGCCGATATTCCGCGTAGGACTCTCCTGGGTCTCGGGCACGAACTCGCCCGATCTTTTCCTTCTCTCCGTGGGGTTGCTCGCCCTCGGCGCAGCCTTCGCGGTGCATCTCGCGGGTCTCAACCCGGCGATCGGCGCCTTCCTTGCAGGGATGGTCATCGGCGAAAGCGACTTCCGACACAAGGTCGAGGACGATGTGCGCCCCTTCCGCGATGTCCTTCTGGGGTTGTTCTTCGTCACCGTTGGCATGGAGATCGACCCGTCGAGCATCGCCGTCGCGCCTTTCGCGACAATCGGCTGGATCTTGGTGCTGCTGCTCGGCAAGATGGCGGCGACCGGTCTCGTCGCGCCCATCATGCATTGGCCGGCGCACACCGCGGTGCGGTTGGCAACGATCCTGGCGCATGCTGGCGAATTCGGCCTGCTGCTGATTACCCAGGCGATCGCGGCAGGCGTGATCGCCCCGCAGGAGGCGCAGCCCGCGCTTTTCGCTGTGGCCGCAACGATGGGCCTCGCGCCGCTTTTTATCCAGCGGAACGCGTCGATCGCCCAGCTTTTCCTCGGCGCTGCGTCGCGGCGCGCCGCGGCCGCTCAGGAGGACGGCATCCGGCAGGCAAGCAACGAATTGCGCGACCACATCCTCCTATGCGGCTGCGGCCGGGTGGGGCAGCTCGTGGCGCTCGTTCTTGGGTCGGCAAAGCTTCCGTATCTTGCCATCGAGACCGACCACGAGCGGTTCCGCGAGGCGACAAGGAGAGGTTTCAAGGTCGTGTTCGGCGACGCGAGCCACCGGCGAATTCTGGCGGCCGCTGGACTATCGCGCGCTCGGCTGCTCGTTGTCACGTTCGACCGCCGCCCGGCCGTCGAACGGCTTCTTGATCACGCGCGGCACGAGAACCCGACTTTGCCGGCGATCGTCAGCGCCGCCGACGATCGCCAGATCTCGGCCCTCGTCAACGCGGGTGCCGCTGCCGTGTTCCCGGAAAATCTCGCCGCCGGCCTCGCGCTGGCGGATCAGGCGCTGCTAATGGCCGGCTACACTCAGGAGGAGGCAGCAAAGACCATCTCCGCCGTCCGCGCCGAGCTCAATCCCGAACTGCTATGGCGGGTCAGAATATGAGGGATGCCCGAATTCCGGGCGCGCGGCCGGCTCGACTTCTTCGAGTCAGCGCAAGCCTTGATGGCGGGCTATCCAGGCTCAGGCAGGACAGCAGTCAGCGCGTTCTTTGATGCGAGTGGCAGTGCAGGTCTGAGTACGCTCAGTCGGACGCGCGAACACTATGGCTCATCCAACGCTGATGGGGCCTGGCTAATTCTGTTTGCACGTAGGGCGGGGCAAGTTCGAGGACCCCACAGACGTTTCCCTGAGCTGAAAGCGGAGCGACTGCAGCCAGGAGTGAAGAAAAGCCTTCCTGGCGCAGTAGGTAGGGAAAGGGGCGAAGGGAACAAAGGCTAAACCGGAGGATGTAGTGATGATAGTTGAGTGTGGCTGCTGTTTGAGGGTCGGCCGCAGTTAGGCGAAGCACGCCCAGGATATCGGTGTGAATGATAGACCGCGCCACCGAAAGATCGATAGTATCGGCGGCGAGGTCTTCAGGCTTGGAATTTCAGGCATTGTTGATAAGGCGTTTAGTTGTGGGAACTGTTCCCGAATGTGGGCCGCGAAGGCATCAACGGCGCAAGGGTCTTCGACGTCGAGCTGGCTCTCCAGGTCCTCCGTCACTCGATGGATGGGATGGGGACGAGATCTGAGGAGCCTTTGACAGCTCCTGGTAGGTAATGAGGATTCGGCGCTCCGCGACATTCTTGAGGAAGACGCGCGCCCTTGCATGCGTTGGCATCCGACCGTCCTCTATTGAAGTTCGGCATTGTCCGGTTCGTTTCTCGGCATGATCAGTCCTGTATTGTCCAAGCTCGCCAATGCCGAGGCGTCACTGAGGCCGGCTGCACCACCACTATCCAGGAGCGCGCGCGGTAGCGGAAGGTGACACGCTTGCGCCCCTCATCCTCATCGATGCTTCGTTCCGTCACGCTATAGACGAGACGCCGGCGCACTTAGGCCTTGAGCGAATCCGTCGACAGGCCGAGCTTGGCAGCCAGGAATTCCGCGTCGACCATGCTCTCCCCGTTTTGGACGCTGGTGACAGAGACTGGACGCCGTACACCCGCTGCGTCCTCCGAACAGTGAACTTTTGGCAGGCATGTCCTGACCAAAAACGATAGCCCGCCACGCGACAGCATCATTTAGTCGCCTCCCGGGGACCAGACTTGGGCCCTAATAAACAAGCGTGCCTTTGCGCGGGCGCATCAAGGACGGGTGGCTCTTGTTGGCTTTATCACGGGAATCGGGGCCTGCGGGCAAAAGGGCAGGAAAGGCGTCCGTCACGCGGCTGCGGCGAAGCACGCCGACCGAAGTGTATTACGAAAATTTGAAGAAGTTGACGCGCGTCAACGCCAGCGCGGACGGCGAAGACTATGCTCTCGATCTACGGAGCGTGCGCGGGTGATCTCCTTCGGCATTGACATCGTCGGCGCCAACGACTCGCGGATGCGCCCGCGATGCCGGCGCGCCGCGCCGACGCCACGCCCGGTGGAGGAGCGGCTCGACCTTGCCTGTCGTCCGACCGCAGCCAAGGAGAGAATCGTATGAAACCGATCATTGCCTTCGTTGCGACGACAATGCTCCTCGCCGCCTGCACCCAGCCGCCCGAGCCTCCGGCCGAACAGTTCGTGCTCGACTGGAGCCGAGCGCCCCCGGAACCGCCGCTGCCTGTGAACTACCCGCCGGACGCTTTCGCGGTGCGCTGGAGTGCCGCAGACCCCGTCATCGATCCCAAGATCGCGGCCGAGCGGCACTGCCAGGCATGGGACGGGCACGCCGAGCTGGTGGCTGAATATGCGAGCGGCAACGAATTCGCTGCGGAATTCGTCTGCAAAGGCGTTCCAAAGCATTGGTGGACATTCTGACGGGATGAAGGGCCGCGTTGGAAGTGAGTTCCCGATCGCGCGGATTTCAACTCAATGAGCCATCAGCACCGGCGTCGTCATGCGGCGGAGCAGGTCGCGCGTCATGCCGCCCAAGATCGTCTCGCGGAAGCGCGAATGCCCGTAGGCGCCTATTACCAGGAGGGAGGCGCGGAGAAGCGCGATGTGTGCCAGCGTCGCATCGGCGGCCGTCGGACCACTTTGGGAAATCCGCTCCGCTCTGGCGTCGATACCGTGGCGGGCAAGATGAACGATCAGCGCGTCCCTGGTCTCCGCTTGCGGGCGGTCGCGGGTACCGATCGTCATCACGGTCACCGATCGGGCGGCTTCTAACAGAGGCAGGGCGCCGTGCAAGGCCAGGGTCGCCTCGCGGCTGCCGTTCCAGGCGACGAGAGCAGCGCCGCCGCTGTGGCCGAAGCGGCCCGTATAGGGAAGGACGAGGACCGGACGACCGCAAGCGAGAAACACATCTTCCGGAGCATCAAGGATCGCCGGATGATTGGGATCGCGTTGTCCGATGATCACGAGATCCGCGGCACGTGCATGCCGCGTGATGCAAGGCGCGGCTGAACCGCGTACGGCTCGCCATTCGCCGTCAAGGTGCCGGTCGCGCAAGAACTCCCGAAACTCACTCTCGCGCTCCGCCACCTCGCGCTCTAGCCCGACCGAATCGTACGCAACCGCCAGGGCGGCATTGCTCGCTGTCAGCTCCAGGAGTTCGCGCGAGGGAAGCACGAAAATGCCGGTAAGCGCGGCATCGAAGTGCCGACTGAGCTCGACCGCAAAGGCAAGCCGCGCGCTCGACGTCGGCAGCGTATCGATATGAACGAGGACCGATTTGATCATCACTGCGCTCCCGTTCCCCGGCATCACGACCTTGTTGGCATGCGTGGGTGCGCGGCGATTCTGGTGCGGCGACGCGGCCCGGCCTTGACCGTCGTCAAATGTTCGTTGGGCACTTCCGAGTCTGCGTCGATTCCGAATGGCCGGGCCCACCGTGGAAAGTTGATGCCTATCAAGGCGGCAACGCATCATCGACTAATACTCTATGCATGTCGGTGCGGACATCCGCCCGGCTGCCGGAGACTGGGATGCCGCATACCCGCAAGACATTGCCCGAGAGGGCTCACGCCGCATCCAACAATCAACTGAACAAGCAACCCGACACGGACTGGGCCGCTGCGCTGCACGGTAATCGCGCAGCCTTCGAGACTGCGATCGCACCATATATGGGTGAATTGCTCGACGCGGCGAGGCGAGAGCTTCGCTATCGCATCGCGCTCGGCGATTTCGGTCCCGACGATTTGACGGCCGAGGAACTCCTGGGCGAGGTTCTGATCCGCGCGTGGAATGATCGTCACCGCCGGCCGGGCTCTCTTGCCGTGCGGACGTGGCTGCTAGCGCTGCTCTTCCGCGTCGCCAAGAGCCTCGCTCAGCGTGAGCGCCGCTTCCGGAAAATGGCTTCGATCTCGCTCGAGGCACCCGTGCCGCCCGAGCCGATCTATGATGACGATGAAGAGTTTTGGGAATGGTATCAGCCCGACGAAGAGACGCGATGGGAGGACGTCGTCGACGCACCGGTCGCGACGCCGGAGGCGGCGGCGGCGGCGGACGAGGAACTCATGCGCGGCCTAGATCCGGTGGCGCGTGAGGCCTTCCTCCTCTTCGAGCTTTACCGCGTTCCGCTTCCCGAGGTCGCAGTCGTGCTCGGCCGTACCGTAAAGGAGACCGCGCGCCTCGTCGAGGAGGCACGCAACCGTCTCGGACTCGACTCTGGAAAGCAGATGCTGTGACCGTCCCCTCTGTCCACCTCGGCGTGCACGACCGCTATTCCCCAAGTTTCGCGACCGAAGCCTCGCCAACCTCCATGCGTCGACGGATTCTAACCTGGTCCACAAGGATGCTGCTTTCTTCCGCTGGTGAGTTAGCTTCAATGATCGCGTGCTAATCGTGTTTCCGAAACTCGACCTTGGCGCTTTGGAACGCTATCGCGTTCGCCCGGCCACCGGATCCCTGAATCTCGCCAAAATCGATCCCCGAGACGAGACGGGTTTCGCAACCACCAAGGAGGGGACGAAAGCGGCGATGCTGACCGACATCGTGGAAATCGAGCGACTGCAAGATATTCTTTATGCAGAAGCAAAGCGAGCGGTGCTCGTCATACTCCAGGGCATGGACACGAGCGGCAAGGACAGTGCAATCCGGAAGGTATTCGGGCCGCTACCGCCGCTCGGCGTCGTCACCACCAACTTCAAGAAGCCATCGCCACAGGAACTCGCGCATGACTACCTCTGGCGAGTCCATAAGGCGGTTCCGCCGGTGCGAATGTTCGGTCTCTTCAACCGATCGCATTACGAGGACGTCCTGGCGCCTCGGGTTCATGGATCGCTGCCAGGCGATCGCATCGAGGCACGATACGGTCAGATCAATGCTTTCGAGCAGCATCTTGCAGAAAATGACGTCACCATTCTCAAGTTCTTCCTCCATATCACGAAGGAGGAGCAGGCGCGGCGACTGCAAGACCGGCTGACCGACCCGACAAAGCAATGGAAGCTCAACCCGGATGATCTCAAGGAGCGTGAGCGTTGGGACGACTATATGGCGGCGTACGAAATTGCCATCAAGCGTTGCAGTCTCGAATGGGCCCCCTGGTTCATCGTACCGGCAGAACGGCGCTGGTATCGCAACGCGGTCATCGCGCGGATCACCCGGCGCGCGTTCGAAGCGCTCGACCTTTCCTATCCCCCCATCGCGCCCGGCCTTGACAAAATCGAGATCAAATAGTCGCCGCCGCGTTGTCCCGGGCGAAGATCAAAAAGCAGAACCGCCTCCGCGCAACGCTTTGGATTCGCGAACATCCCACGCCCATTTGATCTGTAGCATGATGCCGAGGTAGCAAAGCCCCACGACGCCTACCCCGATATACTGGCGTTCGGGGTTTTGACGAGCCGCCCAGAACAGAGCGGCCAAGCCGACGGCCGTGAGAACGATGCCGATCACCCCTCTCGCCCATTCCGGAATCTCTAGCACGAGCCTTCGCAATACCCACCGCCAGGGAGCATGCGCGGTAGAGCCCGTTGTATGCCTGTTCGATGCTATTCGATCCGCAATTTGCATGTCCCATCTTCCGTTGGTCGGACTTCTGGTTAGCATTACAGAGATTGCGGAGGCACGCCTGAGGATTGGGATGCCGCGGCAACTTTTCGCCGCCGGCGCATCCGTCTGCCGGCTGCTCCGCCTGCTAGACTAGTGCGGCTTCGTTGGGCCGGCACCGGCACCCGTGCGCTCGATAGCGGCAGCGATCTCCGCAAGATCGTCGGGGGTTAGCTCGAGAGTGGCGGCGTCTATCCAACCCTCAACCTGTTGAGGCGAGCGAGCGCCGACGATGGCTCCAGTGACTCCGGGCCAAGTCGTGGTCCACG
>JAQGID010000245.1 GCA_028291405.1 Rhodospirillales bacterium
GCTCACATCCACGCCTTCATCGCGACCTACAACGACACCGCCAAACCCTTCGCCTGGACGAAATCCCAAGTCCATCAGAAGCGCCTCAAAGCCCATTTCGCGGATCAATGATTCCGGGTACTAGGCGGGATCATCTCGGCACCTCTCGTCTCGCCGATGACGCGCCGGCCGCGCTTGCCGCCCGCGTTTTCGGAGATCTCCGAAACATCGCTGCCGCTCCATCGTTAGACAGCCAACCTGTCGTGCTGTGACCGGCGGGTTGAACGAGGGGGTGCCTGAATTGACGAGCGGGTCTGTCGTCTGCACGGTGGCCGAGGGCACATATCACTTCGGCGTGGCGGCGCTGTGCAATTCGCTGCACCGGCAGGGATTCCGCGGCCAAGTCTGGGTCGGCTGGCGCGGCCCGTTGCCGGAATGGGCGACGGCGGCGGACGGGGCCGGCCCCTGGAAGGAGCTCGTTGTCGACGACGAGTTCTCCGTCCGCTTCGTCGCGATGGACGGCTCGCGGCACCTAGCCAACTGTAAGCCGGCATTCTTCCGCCGGGTCCTCGACGAGCTGGCGCCCGAGGCGACCGCGCTCTTCTACTTCGATTCCGACGTCGTCGTCCGCGGTCGCTGGGAATTCTTCGAGGAATGGATCACCCACGGCATCGCGCTGCTGCAGGACGTTTGGGACCCGGCGATGCTGCCGAGCCATATCTTCAAGAAGCGCTGGAAGGCGCATGCGACGCGCCTCGGCTACCAATGCCGCGACGTCGCCGGCTACTACAATAGCGGCTTCGTCGGGTTGCGGCGCGAGGATGCGCGATTCGTCGAGGTCTGGGAGGACATCGTCGCGTCGATCCCGTCCGTCGGCGGCGACTTGCACGCGATCAAGCTGGCCGATCCCAATCACCTCTTCTACAAGATGGACCAGGACGCCCTCAACGTCGCCGTGCTCGCCGCCAACATCGAGATCGCGACCGGCAGCCGCGAGATGATGGAGATCTTCCCGTGGAGCGCCGTCATCGCCCACGCGATCGACTTCAAGAAGCCTTGGAAGCGCAATTACCTACTGGACGCGGCGCAGGGCTTCCCGCCGGGCCGGCCGCATCTCGCCTATTGGCAGAACGTCGACGGACCAATCCGCGCCTATTCGCGCGGCAAGCTCGCGATGAAGCGCGTCGAGGTCGGCATGGCCCGCGTTATCGGCCGCGCCCATCATCGCAGCCTCTATTACTGACCCCCGACGGTCACCGCTCGGGGCGCGGACCATGATGATGCGGACGGTCGAGTACTGTCCGCTGCTCCGGCGACAGCGCCTGATAGAGCGCCTCGAGCTGCGGCCGCGTCGCGTGCAGGAACTCCAGCCGCGCCGTGAGGAACTTCTCCATGCGGTCGCGCCGGGTCAGCGCGGTCGGAAGCGACGGAGGCGGCCCCGCATTCTCAAGGCAGACCTGGCGCAGCTTGGCGGCGGCGTCGAGCATCGCCTGATGATAGTTGTCCCATAGCGGCTGCTGCGCCGGCGCGAGATCGAGCTTCGCGCCGAGATAAGCGAGGAAACCGGCCTCGCGGGCATAGCTCTCCTTGCACATCGCCTCTCGCCCTTCGGGGCCGCCGTTTTCGTGCCGTCCCCAGCCGCCATGCGGACCCGGCCGCGCGAAATCGGCGTCCCGCCCCATGCCCGCCGTCGCAGGGGCGGCGTCCGGTTGGCCTTGCGCCACTGCCGCCGCCGTCATCAGACAAATCCCGGCCACCATGCCGAACCCGGGGAGCCATCGTTCCATCATCACCGCCATCCACCTCGGAGATCACATCGCCGATGTGTTCTATAGGCAGTGCGGCCGCCGCTTATCCCTGCCGCGACCGGATCGTCCCGGATCGTCACAGCCCGGCGTTGCGGGCAACGATGCGAGCGATCCCCGCCCAATCGGAATTGCCCTCGCCCTGCGCGATACCTTGCAGCATGTGGTCCCGCACCAGGCTCGCCGCCGGCATTGGCACCGCCTCCGCATCGGCCGCCGCCAGCGCCAGCCTGATGTCCTTCAGCGCGAGCGTCATCTTGAACCCGGCCGGCTCGTATCTTTCCTCCGCGATGATCGGACCGTAGGTCTTGTACGCCGGCGCCGAGAACATCGAGCCGGTCACGACCTCGAGGAAGCGCTGTGGCTCGATTCCCCCCTTGCGCACCAGCGCGAAGGCCTCGCCCAGCGATTCCAGCATCGACGCAAGCAGGAAATTGCAGGCGAGCTTCACGAGATTCGCCCGCGAGGGCTTGTCGCCGATCACGAAGGTCTTCTGGCCCATCGCATCGAAAAGAACCTGACAGCGCCCGATCGCGGCTTCCGGCCCGGCCGCGAGGACGAAGAGCTTCGCCGCCGCCGCCACCTCGGGGCGGCCGAGCACCGGCGCGGCGACATAGCGCTGGCCCGCCGCCGCATGCGCCGCGTCCAGGCGATCGGAGAGCGCGACGCTGATCGTGCTCATGCTGATATGGACGGCATCGCGACGCAGCCCCGCAAGCACGCCCTCCTCGCCGAAGACGACGGCCTCCACGGCCTCGTCGTTTGCCAGCATCGTGATCACCGCCTCGCCGTGCGAGGCGCCGGCCGGGCTATCGGCGATCGCGGCGCCTTCGGCCGCCAGCTTCTCGGCCTTGTCCCGCGTGCGGTTGTAGACCGTGACGCGGTGCCCCGCCTTCAGCAGATTGCGCGCCATAGCCTCGCCCATATGGCCAAGGCCGATGAATCCGATATCCATGCCATGCTCCTTCGGTCGATGCCCGCCGGAGCGCGGGCTCCTGGAATCCGTCCGTCCCGCGAACACCACTCGGTGAGTCGCGGCAGCATTCCAAATCGAAGGTTTGGGCCCAAGCGAGCAGCGAAGCCGGAGAGGTCCGGAGGGTCGATCCGCGAACCCGTCAGGCCTCCGGCGCCTCGCCTTCGAGCGGCTCGCCGCCGAGGCTGCGGATCAGCTCGACGAGTTCCGCCGTCGCGGCGCCGAGGCGGAGTTCGTCGGTGCCGCGCAAGACCAGCGCCGTGCCGAAGGCGCCGCGACGGAAATAAGGGTAGGAGCCGATGTCGAGCTCGGCGTAGCGGTCCTGCAGCTTGCCGAGCCCTTCGGCGATGATCCCCTCCGGTAGGGTGCAGCGTACTGTCCGCGACAGCATCGGCGCGCCGCGCTTGAGCCGCGGCAGAATGCCGTCGAACATGGCCTGCATGATGCGCGGCACGCCGGCCATGACGAAGACGTTGCCGATTTGGAAGCCGGGCGCCAGCGACACCGGATTGTCAATCAGGGTCGCCCCCGCCGGGACATGCGCCATGCGCAGCCGCGCCGCGTTGAGCTCGCTCTCCTTGTAATGCGTCAGCAGCAGACGCTTCGCCTCAGGATGCAGCACCCAAGGGACGCCGAAGGCTTGGGCGATGGTTTCCGAGGTGATGTCGTCATGCGTCGGCCCGATGCCGCCCGTCGTGAAGACATAATCGAACTTCGCCCGCACCTCGTTGACCGTCGCGATGATCGTCGCCGCGACATCCGGGATGACCCGCACCTCGCGCAGCCTGACCCCGATCGCGCCGAGCCCCTTGGCAATATAGGCGAGATTGGCATCCTGCGTGCGTCCCGAGAGAATCTCGTTGCCGATGATCAGCAGGGCGGCGGTGACGATCTCTTCGGCGGAGTCTTCTGTCATGGCGCGGCGTCCGGAGCTGAGGAGGAGAGTCTAGTTAGACCGGAAACCAGGCGCCGGACAACTCATACGCTGTCACTCCGGCAGGTACGACCGGAGCAGAGGAATGTCGAGCACATCCGCGTCGACCAGGGCATTCCGAACGACGCCGAGCCGCCGCTCCTTGCTTCGTGCGATCGGCACGTCACGATCGGACTTGTTGGAAATGACCAAGCCCGCGCCGGCCCGCGCCTTCATCGATCCTGAATTTCAGAGTCCGGCGTAGCCGCACCGCGCGGCCGTTCTCGCATAACGCACGCCAGCCAATAAGTCCCGGCGGTTGCGCTCCCGAAGCGCAGCGATTACCTGTTACGGAACGCTTAAGCGGGCGATCGATCGTGCCCGCGTGGGCAAGGACGCATGGACGGCGGCCGGACCGCACCTTTTGGACGGCCGGCTTGCGAGGAGCAGTAATGCAGGACGACACCGGGCGAATGGCACGCGACGAGCATCGCATCAAGATCCACGGGCCTGAGAATTTCGCGGCGATGCACCGCGCCGGACGGCTGGCCGCAGAGACGCTCGATTTTATCACGCCCTACGTCAAGCCCGGCGTCACGACCGACGAGCTCGACCGGCTCTGTCACGGCTTCACGATCGATCACGGCGCCGTCCCCGGACCGCTGAACTACCGCGGCTTCCCGCGCTCGATCTGCACCTCGATCAACCACGTCGTCTGTCACGGCATTCCCGGTGACCGCCGCCTCATCGAAGGCGACATCCTCAACATCGACGTGACGCCGATCCTCGACGGCTGGTTCGGCGACGCGAGCCGGATGTATCTCGTCGGCGACAAGATCCCGCTGAAGGCGCGGCGTCTCGTCGACGTGACCTACGAGGCGATGATGCGCGGCATCGAGGCGATCAAGCCCGGCCTCCACCTCGGCGTCGTCGGCCATGCCATCCAGACCTATGCCGAGGCCCAGCGGTTCTCGGTCGTGCGCGACTTCTGCGGCCACGGCGTCGGCCGCGTGTTCCACGACGCGCCCTCGGTCCTGCATTTCGGCAAGGCCAACGAAGGGCCGATCATGCGCGAGGGCATGATCTTCACAGTCGAGCCGATGATCAATACGGGCCGCTGGGAGGTCAAGATCCTCGCCGACGGCTGGACCGCAGTCACCAAGGACCGCTCGCTCTCGGCGCAGTTCGAGCACACGATCGGCGTGACCGCGACCGGCTACGAGATCTTCACCCTGTCGCCCGCCGGCTTCGACCGCCCGCCCTATGCGCTCGTGTCCGCGCCCGAGGCGGTCCAGTCCTGAGCGGACTCGCAGGCGTTTCGCCTCTCGCACGTCTTCGCGCGGACACGCAGCGGGGTTTCGTCCGGCCGGTCGTCGGAGCGCCTTCGATAAGGGCTATGGCCTCGCCGCGATCGCCGACCTAGGTCTTCTGCGTAAAGATTTCGGCGACTGACTTGGCGAATCCCTTCTCGACATCTTCGATCGACGTCGCACCGCCATAAAGTCCGCCGAAGGCGAATTGCTTCGAGACGCGATACTGACCCAACGTCGCGCCGCTCGTCGCATCGACGAGGACGACGTCGGCATCGATGTGAATCTGGCCGAGCCCGACCAGCATGAAGCGGGCAAACCGGTTGCCCTCATCGTAGTTGGTGAAGACCAGCCGCAATTTGACGAGCCGGGATCCGTCCGTGGCGTTCGCTCCCTCGGGCGCCGCCACGGTCTTCGCCGCTACCTCGGCTTTGACGCGCTGGGCAATCCGATCGAAATCGAGTTGCGTCATGACGACTCCGGGCTTGGCTTCCGCCGAGACGTCGGCCAAGCGCGCCGGCGATTCTTTTGCCGGCGTAAAGGCCTGCACGGCGACCGGCCTCGTCGCGTCCTCGGCACAGGCGGAAAGCACGATTGCAGTCGTCGCTACGATAAAACACCTGATTGCATGGCAAGAGCGAGGCATGTTCGTCCCCGAAAAAAGAGTTGCGCCTTGCCTTAGATTTAACCTCAGGTTGAATACGGGATCAAACTGTTTAGTAAGGCGTGTAGAATTATCTTCGCCGAGCTGCGCGCCCCAGCACCTCTCATCCTCCCGCGCGCGGCTGCAATCGGAGGTTGACGCCACGTCCGCGCGGTTGCAGGGTTGGGCAGTCCTTCCTTGCCGCGGGCTCGCTGTGCCAGCTTCGTCCGACGACCGCATCGCGGTGCCTTACTGATGGCGCGGCGCGGCGGCAAGCCTCCGGCGGCGCCGCCGCCGGAGAATGCACTGTTTGAGGTGTCGGCGCCCCCGGCTGAGGCGGTGCAGCCGCACTACCTCGGCCATCGCCAGCGCCTGCGCGAGCGGCTGCTGGCCGCCGGCGGCGCCGCCCTGGCCGACTACGAGCTTCTCGAATTCCTCCTCTTCGCGGCGCTGCCGCGCGGGGACGTGAAGCCGCTCGCCAAGGATCTGCTGCGGCGCTTCGGCAGTCTCGGCGCGGTGCTCAGCGCCGAGCGCGCCGCCCTCGGCGCAGTGCCGGGCGTCGGCGACGCCGCCGCCGCGGCCCTCATGGCGACGCGCGAGGCCGGGCTGCGCCTCGCCCGCGCCGAGCTCCAGGACCGGCCGGTGCTCGGCTCGTGGCAGAAGGTCATCGATTACTGCACCGCCCGCATGAGCTTCAACGCAGTCGAAGAGTTTCACCTCCTCTTCCTCGACCGCAAGAACGCCGTCATCGCCGACGAGCGACAGCAGCGCGGCACGGTCGACCACACGCCGGTCTATCCCCGCGAGGTCGTCAAGCGCGCCCTCGAGCTCGGCGCCTCGGCCCTCATCATGGTCCACAACCACGTCAAGGCAGAATGCGGCAATATTTTCAAGCGGTTCTATCCGGGCTTCGCAAAAAGTAAGCGTATGGTAAGCGCGACACCGGCTAGGTAGTGTGCTGCCGCGTGGTACGCCGCAGCCACGATTCGATCGCCTCGCCACGGTACCTTACGGCTCGCCCGATCTTGATGAACTCCGGGCCGGTACCTGCCGAGCGCCATTTTACGAGCGTGTTCGGATGGAGGTTGAGCCGCTTCGCGGCCTCCTTCGTCGAAAGGAGTGGGAGCGCACCGGGGGCGTCAGCCATATTCGTACTCTCGGCGCTTGAACAGGTGCGTCTGCCTCATTTCTGGCGACGTATCGTCTCCCAGGCTTTCAGCGCCGCCTGACGGTGGCGCTCCTTGGCCGCCGCCGGATCGGCAGCCTCCATGAGCTTGCGC
>JAQGID010000247.1 GCA_028291405.1 Rhodospirillales bacterium
AAGCCCGGGCATGACGAGGGAGGGGAGTGGAGTCCTGGTAGAAAAGTGACGGTTTTGGGCGGGTTTCCGCAAGCCGAAACTACGTAGAATCCGCCGACGGAACCATCCGCAACCAGCGCAGTAAGCGCTTGACGCGCCAGGGTCGTCTCACTAGTATCCGCCGACTTTTGAAGGGCTGGCCGTAGGAAGCCACCTAGACGCAGCCCCGTCTCTCATTCGTTTGGCTTGGCGCCGTGCAAGACGGCGCGTCGATAAACGGGCAGGTTTGCCAATCCATCTCACGCCGGCGATGCGCAGGTCGTATCGCGGGCGCTAGCGTTTGACGGGGTATGTGACGGATGCCGACGATCAACCAGTTGATCCGTAACCCGCGCCGGCCGGTGGTCGCGCGGAACAAGGTGCCGGCGATGCAGGCTTGCCCGCAGAAGCGCGGCGTCTGCACGCGCGTCTACACGACGACGCCGAAGAAGCCGAACTCGGCGCTCCGCAAGGTGGCGCGCGTCCGGCTGACGAACGGCTTCGAGGTGACGAGCTACATTCCGGGCGAGGGCCACAATCTTCAGGAGCATTCGGTCGTCCTGATCCGCGGTGGCCGCGTCAAGGATCTGCCGGGCGTCCGCTATCACATCATCCGCGGCACGCTCGACACGCAAGGCGTCAAGGACCGCCGCCAGCGCCGGTCCAAGTACGGCGCCAAGCGGCCGAAGTAAGGGAGAGCGCAGATGTCCCGTCGTCGCGCCGCCGTCAAACGCGAAGTCATGCCGGACGCCAAGTTCGGCGACCAGGTTCTCACCAAGTTCATCAACTGCCTGATGTACGAGGGCAAGAAGGCCGCTGCCGAAGGCATCGTCTACGGCGCCTTCGACCGCATCGCCAAGCGCGGCGGGCAGGATCCGCTGCGGGTCTTCCATGAGGCGCTCAATAACGTGCGGCCCGCGGTCGAGGTTCGCTCGCGCCGCGTCGGCGGCGCGACCTACCAGGTCCCGGTCGAGGTTCGGCCGGATCGCAGTCAGGCGCTGGCGATCCGCTGGCTGATCGGGACGGCGCGCGGCCGCTCCGAGAACACGATGGAAGAGCGCCTCTCGGGCGAGCTGAACGACGCGGCACAGGGGCGCGGCGCGGCAGTCAAGAAGCGCGAAGACACGCATCGGATGGCCGATGCGAACAAGGCTTTCTCGCATTACCGCTGGTAAGTTTCCCAGTCATCCGGCCCTGACGGGCTCGCGGAGTTAGTTATGGCACGCACGACGCCTCTCGATCGCTATCGCAACATCGGCATCATGGCCCACATCGATGCCGGGAAGACGACGACGACCGAGCGTATCCTCTACTACACCGGCCGGTCGTATAAGATCGGCGAGGTCCATGAGGGCACGGCCACCATGGATTGGATGGAGCAGGAGCAGGAGCGCGGCATCACGATCACGTCGGCCGCGACGACCTGCTTCTGGAAGGACTATCGCATCAACATCATCGACACGCCCGGCCACGTCGACTTCACCATCGAGGTCGAGCGTTCGCTGCGTGTCCTCGACGGCGCCGTCACCGTGTTCGACAGTGTCGCCGGCGTCGAGCCGCAGTCCGAGACGGTGTGGCGCCAGGCCGACAAGTACCACGTGCCGCGCATCTGCTTCGTCAACAAGATGGACCGGATCGGCGCCAATTTCTTCCGCTGCGTCGACATGATCATCGACCGCCTGGGCGCCGTTCCGCTGGTCATCCAACTGCCGATCGGCGTCGAGAGCGACTTCGTCGGGCTCGTCGACCTCGTCAAGATGAAGGCGATCACCTGGAAGGACGAGGCGCTCGGCGCCGAGTTCCAGGAGAGCGACATTCCGGCCGACATGCTCGAGCAGGCGCAGGAATACCGCGCCAGGCTCGTCGATCTCGCGGTCGAGCAGGACGACGTCGCGCTCGAGGCCTATCTCGGCGGACAGGAGCCCGACGAGGAGACGCTGAAGCGCTGCATCCGCAAGGGTACGGTCGGCTTCAAGTTCGTCCCGGTGCTGTGCGGCTCGGCGTTCAAGAACAAGGGTGTCCAGCCGCTGCTCGACGCCGTCGTCGATTTCCTGCCGGCGCCGACCGACGTCCCGGCGATCGTCGGCCTCAAAATGGACTCCGACGAGGAGATTATCCGCAAGTGCTCCGATGACGAGCCCTTCGCGGCCCTCGCCTTCAAGATCATGACCGATCCCTTCGTCGGCTCGCTGACCTTCGTGCGCGTCTATTCCGGCGTGCTGACGACCGGCGGCCAGGTGATGAACAGCGTCAAGGACAGCCGCGAGCGGGTCGGCCGCATGCTGCTGATGCACGCCAATCATCGCGAGGATACCAAGGAGGCACGCGCCGGCGACATCGTCGCGCTCGCCGGTCTCAAGAACACGACCACTGGCGACACGCTATGCGATCCGGCAGCCCCGGTCATCCTCGAGCGCATGGAGTTCCCCGAGCCGGTCATCGAGATCGCCGTCGAGCCGAAGACCAAGGGCGATCAGGAGAAGATGGGCCAGGCGCTGGCCCGGCTCGCGACCGAGGATCCCTCCTTCCGCGTCGCGGTCGACCATGAGAGCGGCCAGACCGTGATCAAGGGAATGGGCGAGCTCCATCTCGAGATCATCGTCGACCGCATGAAGCGCGAGTTCAAGGTCGACGCGAACATCGGTGCGCCGCAGGTCGCGTATCGCGAGACGATCAGCAAGACCTCGGACATCGACTACACCCACAAGAAGCAGACCGGCGGCTCCGGCCAGTTCGCCCGCGTCAAGATGCGGTTCGAGCCGCTCGAGGCCGGCACCGGTTTCGAATTCAAGAGCGCGGTCGTCGGCGGCAACGTGCCGAAGGAATTCGTGCCGGGCGTCGAGAAGGGCATCCGCGGCTCGTTGAACAACGGCGTCCTCGCCGGCTTCCCGTGCATCGACTTCCGCGCCGTGCTCTACGACGGCGCTTACCATGACGTGGATTCGAGCGTCCTCGCCTTCGAGATCGCGGCCCGCGCCGCCTTCAAGGAAGGCATGATGAAGGCCGGTCCGAAGCTGCTCGAGCCGATCATGCGGGTCGAGGTGGTGACGCCGCGCGACTACATGGGCGACGTCATCGGCGATCTCAACAGCCGGCGCGGCCAGATCACCGGCACCGATCAGCGCGGCAACGCCGAGGTGATCAACGCGCAGGTGCCGCTGGCCAACATGTTCGGCTACGTCAACACGCTCCGCTCGATGAGCCAGGGGCGCGCGCAATACACGATGCATTTCGATCATTACGAACAGGTCCCGCAGGCGGTCGCGGACGAAGTCCGCGCCAAGATGGCCTGAGCGGTTTGAGCGGAGAGGAAAGCCATGGGTAAGGCGAAGTTTGAGCGGAACAAGCCGCATTGCAACATCGGGACGATCGGCCACGTCGATCATGGCAAGACGTCGCTGACGGCGGCGATCACGAAGGTTCTCGCCGAGACGGGTGGGGCGA
>JAQGID010000248.1 GCA_028291405.1 Rhodospirillales bacterium
CGACCGCGAGCGCCGCATCCTTGAGATCGAGCTGCAGCGCGACCTCGGAGCGCGCCCCGGCAGCAGCCGCGCCGGATTTTCGGTTGGCGGATGCCGGCGTGGCGGCGGCGAAATTCGTCATCGTGGCATCGACGTCGAATGCGCCGCCGATGGTGAAATCGGGCGACAGATCGGGCAGGAGGTCATGCATCGCCGGCTCGTCGACGCGGCCCTTCGCCGTGTAGCGGCTGCGCACCCCGTTGCGCGGCTTGAAATTCTCCAGCCAGCTCAGCGTCGACGGCACGCCGGCGAGCCGTGCCGTGCCGTCGAGCCGCAGCGCGTCGCGGTCGAGGCGCAGCTGCAGGTTGCCTTCGGAGAGATCGCGACCGAGGACGACTTTGCGCAGGGCGACGCCGCTCAGCGCCGCGCGCGCCCCGAAGACGACGTCGTCGAAGGTCGTGCGGTGATCGAGCATGAATTTGAAGTTCAGATGCGCCGCGGCGGTGCCTTCGACGCGGCTCGGGTCGAGCCCGACCTGCTGGGCGTATTGGAAGGGCTTCGAATCGAGCACCTCGAGCGCGTCGCGGATCGGCCCGTCGACGTCGAGCGCGATGTCGATGTACTGATCGACCTTGTCGAGATCGGTGATGACGATCGTGCCGCCGCCGACCCGCAGTCCCTTGAGCGCGCCCGAGGTCGGATGCAGCGTCATCTGCGTCTGGTCGAAGGTCGCGGTGCCATCGACCGCCGTCGCCGGCGGCAGCGGGTCGCGGTAGACGACGGTGAGACCGTGCATCCGCAAGCTGCCGCCGAAGGCATCGATCCCCGCCAGGGCGAGGTCGGCGGCGTGCAGCCGCAGCTTGGTCGTGAGATCGGCCTCGTCGACGACGCCGTCGCGGATATTCGCCGTGACCCACTCCCGCGCGTTGTGCGCGACCCCTGGGGGCCAATAGCGGTCGAGCGAATTTGCCGGCATGTCGTCGACCTCGGCCTTGGCATCGATACCGAGCTCGGCCGCTGCCGGAAAGGCGCCGGCGAGCAGCGCGCCGGAATCGACGCCGTCGATCGTCGCCTTGACCTGCAGCGTCGGACCGTCGAGATCGAGCGCTAGTTTCTCGAGTGTGACTCGCGCAGCGGCGGGATCGTAGCTCGCACGGAATTGCGCGCTGTTGATCGCCACCGTACCACCGGGCAGCTCCGGGCGATCGATCGTGCCGGACCCGAGGGTCAGATCGGCGCGCCCCCCGGAGATCCGCTGTGCCGCAGCGTCGATCGTCAGCTGCACCGAGCCGCTCATCGGAGCATTGAGCGCGGCGAGCGGCTTGAGCGGCGGCGCGACCCGCGTCAGCTTCGCCATGTCCCAGTCCGCGACGTCGATCCGCAGATCGGCCGCGTGCGTCCCCTCGGCATAGCGAAACCCGGCCTGCATCTCGGCCGTGCTGTCGTCGATCTCGATGGCGAGCGACGCGTCCCCGGCAAAGCCGCCGGCGACACGCCGGAGCGTCGCAGCGGCGCGGCGGGTATGCCAGACGGTGCCGAGATACCGGTCGTCGACGACGAGATTCGCTTCGCGCAGCGAGACCTCGCGCAGCGACGCCAGGAAACGGCGCCGATCGAGCGGGCCGATCAGATCGTCGATCAACGCGGCGGCGATGTTGTTGCTCGACTGGGCGTCGTCGCCGATCGCGACTCGCAACCCACCGTCGTCACGCAGGAGTCGCAGCCGCGGCCCGATGATGACGATTCGCGTCGGCGCGACGAC
Source organism: Rhodospirillales bacterium (assembly GCA_028291405.1). GTDB lineage: Bacteria > Pseudomonadota > Alphaproteobacteria > ATCC43930 > CGMCC-115725 > URHD0088. The sequence goes on from JAQGID010000248.1 coordinate 1,742, forward strand.
CCCGTGCAGCAGCGAAAGGGTGTTGATCCCGAAGGTGAGCTCCGGGACGCTGGCGAGCAGCGAGCCGTCGCGATGGTCGACGCGGGCGTCGTAGGCGAGGATCTCGAGGCTGGCGCCGCGATCGGCGAGCGACAGCTCGGTGTGGCCGACGTGGACGACATACGAGCCGTCGGCGGCGGAAAGGGCGCTGTCCAGCAGCGGCGCCAGCGCGTCGAGCGGCAGCGGCCCGCTCGCCATGCGCAGGACCAGGAGGATGAGGGCGAGCAGGCAGCCGGCGATGAGAAACCCGACGCCACGCAGCAGCAAGCGGCAGCAGCGTCGCGCGACCCTCACCGGTCCGCCGCGACCGTCTGTCGTTCGACCCCGTGTCGCTTGACCGGCCGAAATCGGGCGCGCAGGGTGACTCGGGGCGCCTGCGGGGGTCTCGTTATCCGGGCCTGGTGACTTAACGATGCTCTCGTTCCTCTCCCATCACGTATTGCCGAGCACTCTGCCCTCCCCCGCCGACCCCGAGCAAGCGCAGCGCGGCCTGGAGCGCTGGGACGAGGCGGTTCGGGCGGCCGGGCTGACCGAGTTCGCGCAGCGGCTCGACGCGCTGCCGGGCGGTCGCGCCCTGCTGCTGGCGCTGTTCGGCAATTCGCCCTTTCTGACGCAATGCTGCCTGCAGGAAGCGCGTTTTCTGCAAGCGGTGCTGCAGCACGGGCCCGACGACACTTTCGCCGAACTCGTCGGCGCGCTCAATCGCCAATCCCGCGAATACGACGCCGACATTCCTCTCGACCGCGGCGCAGTCGCCGCCGAGCTGCGCATCGCCCGCCGCCGCACCGCGCTGCTCGTCGCCGTCGCCGACATCACCGGCGCCTGGAGCCTCGAGTTGGTCACCGGCGCGCTCAGCGATTTCGCCGAGGCGGCGCTCGGTCTCGCGATCCGCCATCTGCTCGCCGCCGCGGCTCGGGCGGGCGAGATCGAGCTCGCGAACCCCAGCGACGTCGAACGCGGCAGCGGGCTGATCGTCCTCGGCATGGGCAAGCTCGGCGCGCGCGAGCTGAATTATTCCAGCGACATCGACCTCATCCTGCTGTTCGAGCGCGAGCGCGTGCGCTACGTCGGCAAGACCAGCCAGCAGCAATTCTTCGCACGCTTCGCCCGCGACCTCGTCAAGCTGATCGAGGAACGCACCGCCCAGGGCTACGTCTTCCGCACCGATCTGCGGCTGCGCCCCGATCCGGCCTCGACGCCGCCCGTCGTCGCGGTCGACGCGGCGCTCAGCTATTACGAGAGCACCGGCCAGAACTGGGAGCGCGCCGCGCTGATCAAGGCGCGGCCAGTGGCCGGCGACCGCGATTCCGGCGCTGCTTTCCTGACCGCGCTGCGCCCCTTCCTGTGGCGCAAGCACCTCGATTTCGCGGCGATCCAGGACATCCACTCGATCAAGCGCCAGATCAACGCGCATCGCGGCGGCCGCGCGATCGCGGTCGCCGGCCACAACGTCAAGCTCGGCCGCGGCGGCATCAGGGAGATCGAGTTCTTCGCCCAGACACAGCAGCTGATCTGGGGCGGCAGGCTGCCCGAGCTGCGCGTCGCCGCGACCTGCGAGGCGCTGCGCGCCCTCGCCCGCCTAGGCCGCCTGCAACCCGCCGTTGCCGAGGAGCTGATCCTGGCGTACGGGTTCCTGCGCCGCGTCGAGCATCGGCTGCAGATGGTGGACGACGCCCAGACCCATACGCTGCCCGCCGACGATGCCGGGCTACGGCGCATCGCGATCTTCCTCGGCTTCGCGACGGAAGCCGACTTCGCTACCGAGCTGCGCCACACCCTGATGCTCGTGGAAAAGCATTATGCCAACCTGTTCGAGGAGGCTCCCAGCCTGTCGGATTTCGGCAATCTCGTCTTCACCGGCTTCGAGGACGACCCGGAGACGCTGGCGACGCTGACGCGCCTCGGCTTTGCCGAGCCCGGTGCCGTCGCCGCCGCGGTGCGCGGCTGGCACCACGGCCGCTATCGCGCGACGCAGAGCCAGCGGGCGCGCGAGATTCTGACGGAGCTCGTGCCCGGCCTGGTCAATGCGTTCGGCGCGAGCGCCAATCCGGACGCCGCCTTCCAGCATTTCGACAGCTTCCTCGCCAAGCTGCCGGCGGGGGTGCAGTTCTTCTCGCTGCTCCATCTGAACCCCGCCTTGCTCGCGCTGCTCGCCGAGATCATGGGCGGGGCGCCGCGGCTGGCGGCGCAGCTGGCGCGCCATCCGATCCTCCTCGACAGCGTGCTGTCCGACGATTTCTTCGGGCCGCTGCCGGGAGCCGCCGAGGCGCTGGCAGCGGAGTTCGCCCGGCTGCTCTCCCGGGCGCGCGACTATTCCGAGGTGCTGGATCTCGCGCGGCGCTGGACCAACGACCGCAAATTCCAGATCGGCGTCAATCTGCTGCGCGGGCTGATCGACGGCGATGCCGCCGGCGCCGCCTTCGCAGATCTCGCCGATGCCGTGATCGCGGGCGTGCTGCCGGAGGTCGAACGCGAGTTCGCCCGCCAGCACGGCATCGTGCCGGGCAGCGAATTCGCGGTCATCGGCCTCGGCAAGCTCGGCGGCCGCGAGATGACGGTGACGTCGGATCTCGACCTCATCCTCGTCTACGACGCGCCCGAGGAAATCGAGACCTCCGACGGCGCCCGGAAGCTGCCGGTCGCGACCTATTATGCGCGGCTGAGCCAGCGGCTGATCAACGCGCTCACCGCGATGACCGGCGAGGGGCTGCTCTACGAGGTCGACATGCGGCTGCGCCCGTCGGGCAGCTCGGGGCCGATCGCCTCGAGCTTCGCCGCCTTCCGGCGCTACCACGACGAGCTCGCCTGGACCTGGGAGCACATGGCGCTGACGCGTGCCAGGGACGTCGCCGGCAGCGCCGCGCTGCGCGCGCGGGTGATGGCGACGACCGCGGAGGTGCTGCATCGACCGCGCGATCCCGACCAGCTCGTCGTCGACGTCGCCGAGATGCGCCAGCGGATCGCGGCGCAGCATCCGAACCCCTCCTCGTGGGACATCAAGCACCGCCCCGGCGGGCTCGTCGACTGCGAGTTCATCGCGCAATATCTGATGCTCCGCCACGCCGCCGAGGGGCGCGACGTCATCCGCGCGAACACGAGCGGGGCCTTCGCCGCCCTCGCCGAGAACGGCTGCATCGATGGGGGCGCCGGAGACGAGCTGATCGCCGCGCTACGGCTGTGGCGGCGCCTCCAGGGCATCCTCAAGCTGGTGCTCAGCGGCGACCTCGACGAGGCGCGCGCGACACCGGCGCTGAAGGCCATCCTCGCCCGCGGCGCGGCGGCGGTTGACTTCGAGCGGCTCAAGCCGGATATGACGGAGGCTGCCGCGACCGTCCTCAGCCACTACCGCACGATCGTCGCGGAGCCGGCGGCGGCGGCGCGCGAGACACTCGACAGGGGGAGTACCGAATGAGTCTCAAGATCGGCGACGCGGCACCGGATTTCACCTTGCCGACCGACGGCGGCAGCACCGTCACCCTCTCGGGACTGCGCGGCAGGAAAGTCGTCATCTACTTCTACCCGAAGGACGACACGCCGGGCTGCACGACCGAATCCTGCGGCTTCCGCGACGCCTTCCCCGATTTCTCGAAGCTCGATGCCGCGATCATCGGCATCTCGAAGGATTCGGTGCGTCGGCACGACAAGTTCAAGGACAAATACGCCCTGCCTTTCACGCTGGCGTCGGACGAGAACCGCGACACCTGCGAGAAATACGGCGTCTGGGCCGAGAAGAGCCTCTACGGCAAGAAATACATGGGCATCGAGCGCACCACCGTGCTGATCGACGGCAAGGGCATCGTCCGCGGCCTGTGGCCGAAGGTGAAGGTCGCCGGCCATGTCGACGAGGTGCTGGCGGCGGCGAAGGCGTTGTAACGGCCGCCGGGAGGACGCCCGCTGGATCGTCTCACCGCCTTCGGGCTTTTCGCAGTCACTGCGATGCTGGTGTGCTACGCGCTCGAGGCGCGCTCGCGCTGGTACGTGCTGGGCTTCGCCGGCGCTTGCGCGCTCGGCTCCGCATACGGTTTTCTGCAGGGCGCCTGGCCCTTCGGGGCGGTCGAGGCGATCTGGGCGGTGGTCGCATTGCGGCGATGGCAGCGAGGCGCCGGCTGAAGCCTTGGGGCAGTTCGCTCCGCCTTCGACGCGAGGCTCTATCGATCCGCGGCCGGCTTGGGCTTGACCAGAAAAAACTCGCCGACCAGCGCCATGATCACCCCGATCACGAAAGTGGTCCCGACGACGACCAGGCGCAGCTTGTTCACCGGCCATATCGATGATTGATTTGGCGGGATGGAGAGCGCCGGTAGTGCCGAGAAGACGGTGACGAGCATTCCGAAGAAAAGACAGCTCATTAGTCGCTGGGGCATGCCCCAGTTCTTATAAGAGCCGATATCCGGCAAGAGTGGATCGATCTGGCGATCGATATGATACGCGACATAAATCGCGACGATGGCAGGCGAGATGCTCCATTTGAAACACGCAAAGACGATCTGCGGAAACGGCCGCGCCGCGGTCGGGCTGGTCCCCGCGAGCATGATCGACAGGGCAAGGCAAAATGCCGAGACGCAGAGCGCGACCAGGAATATCGATGCATAGGAGATGAGATAGGAATCGGGCTGGCTGGCATCGACCGTCCAGCCAAGATAGCGCAGCAGGAGAACCGCCAGGATCGGCATCCCGTAATCGCCGAGCGCGAAGCCGATCCACCGCGTGATGAGATCGGGGTCCTGGCCGAAGGCGGCGGCGGGATCGTTGTGCAGCAGATCCCAGGACATCGCCGACAGCGATACGCCGAAATAGATCGCTATCATGATCGCCACGAGAAATATGCCGACGTAGCGCAGCGGGTTGGCGCGTGCGAGCTCGAGCCTGATCATCAGGCCGAATTGCCTGGCGTCCTCGATCGCGTTCTTCCGCGTCTCGTTCTTGAAGACGAGGAAGCAGGCGGCCAGCCGGCAATATTGCCGGCGAAGCGCGTCGACCTTCTCGACGACGTCGGCGAAGATGTTGGTGTCGGTCACCTCGCCGCGCTTGAGCGGAGCAATGCGATCGCGAACGTTGTCGTAATCCGCCTGGAGCTGCTGCCAGGCAAAGCACGCCTCGTTGAAGAAGGTGAGATGCGAGCCCTGTGCGCGATTGTGCTCGAGCCAGAGACGGATATAGCAGAGCTCGGCCCAACGGCGGTCCAGGCTGCGCCTGTCCTTGTCGAAATCGCCGATCGTCACGTAGGGCGCGTCGGGATCGCCGACGACCGCCTTTCTGGCTTCTTCCGGCGTGATCAGCTCGTCCTTCGCCATGACCATGAAGGCGTTGGCGAGTTGCGGAATGGAAACCCAGCCGTGCACGACGCGGCGCAACACGAGGAGTGGGTTCCAGTCGCTTTCTATCTTCAGCGAGACCACGAAAATCGCCGCTGCGAAGACCACGACGAGCGGATATGTGAGCGAGCCATCCGTCGTCGATTTCTCGATCGTCTGATACAGCTCGGGAGCGACAATGGCGACGAGGGGCAGAAACTCCTTATGGAAATAGGCGATCAGGGAATAGACGAGGAGACAGATCGCGACGAAAGCGATCGCTCCCATGCGGTACTGGCTCGGTTGCGTCATGTAGCGGGGCAAAGTCGGGCCGTCGCCTAGTACCCGGAATCATTGATCCGCGAAATGGGCTTTGAGGCGCTTCTGATGGACTTGGGATTTCGTCCAGGCGAAGGGTTTGGCGGTGTCGTTGTAGGTCGCGATGAAGGCGTGGATGTGAGC
>JAQGID010000260.1 GCA_028291405.1 Rhodospirillales bacterium
TGAGCAGCGCCCGCACTACGATGTCGAGCGCCTGTTGTGCCCCGGATGTCACGAGCATGTCGGCCGGCGCGGCGGCGATCCCGTGGCGCGCGAGAAAGCCCGGCAAGCGGGCAAGCAGCTCCTCGCGGCCGGCCGGCGGGTCATATCGGAACCAGCTCTCGCAGGGCCGTGCGGTGAGCCGCGCGAGCGTGGCGCGGAACGCCTCGGCGTCCGACAGTTCCGGGGCGGGGTAATTTCCGGTGAACCCGATCACCCCCGGGGAACGCGCGAGTTCGAAGAGGAGCTGGCTGAGGTTGCCCGGTGCCGAGGGCCGAGCCGGAAAGGGGCCATCCGCGATGTGCCGCGGCTCCCGGGAGGGTAGCCGGACGACGGTGCCACCTCCTGTGCGCGCCTCGGCGTATCCCGCCGCGCCGAGCAGCTTGTATGCCTTTGCGATCGTCATTGGGCTTATTGCGAGCTGCGCCGCAAGGGCGCGGATCGGCGGTAGCCGAGTGCCGGCCCTCAGCTCGCCCCTCTGTATGCGGACCACGAGCGCGTCGCGGATGCGGACCGGCAGTGGGTGGCGGCCCGCATCGCCGCCGTCCAGCGCGGCGAGTAGGCCAAGATCGTCGGTCACCGGGTCCATTGCGCGCGCGAGGAGGTCATCGCTCTCGATACGACGAGGGGCCTGTCGAGGACAAGCGGCGACACGCTCGCTTCGGCGTCAGCCGGCAAAGCACAGCGCGAACCCGAACCGCTCGGCGAGCATCGAGTTCTGGTGATCGACCTCATTGGTGTCAGCGAGTTCGAGGTTTATGAAGCTGATCTCGCCTTCGGCGAAGGAAGGCCCGGCATGCCACGTGCCGCGATGGAGCTTTATCGCCATGTTGCCGGGCACGCGGAACGCCTTGATCTCCTCGAGCGCCGGCTCGGCGGCCGGGTCGTCCACGTCGCGTGGCGGCGCGACGGCAATGAGCCACGACTTGCCCTCCAGGGCGGCGAGGCACTGGGTCGTGCACCGATGCCGCGTGATGCGGCGGAACACGAGCCCGCGCGCCGGCAGCCGCATGATGTAGAAGCGTGGCGTTCCCTGGCTGAGCTCGAGACAGGCGTCGTCCGGCCCGAATGGCACGCCGTCCTCGGTCGGCTCGATCAGCTCGCCGAACGGCGCGAATGCGTCTCGCGTGAGCGGGGTCAGTGCAAGCTCGACCACGCGTTCTGCCTGCGTCCGAAGGTCGCTCATAGTATCCTCCCAACGCGTCAATCGGCCGCGACGGCGAGCGCCGCGGGAATCTCGAGATCCGGCTCGTCATAGGCGCACAGCGCCGGCATCAGCCAGCCCGTCTGCGCCGTCATGAGATCGCGGGTGAGGCCGCGAACGAGCCGGGGCACCGAGTATTTGTGACCGCTGATCGAGGTCGAATGCGGGCCCATGCTCACGATCGCCGAGAAATTGAATGCGTGAACGTGGCGCAGCCACGGCGCCGCGCCGGGGCGACGCTCCTGGAAGCCATACCAGCGGTCGAGATAGGGAAACTCGCCCAGGCCCGGATGACGCTCCTCGGGTGCCGGGTCGAAGCGGTCGCACCAGCGCGTGATGTCGTCGACGAAGGGCTTCAACTCGGGACGATGCGCCAGGTCGAGAACCGAGCCAGTCGCGGTGATCACGAAGTCGAAGGCGAATTGCCGGCGCGGCGCGGTGACGCGGATCTCGTCGGCGTCGTAGCGAACCGCCAGCCACGGGCTCGCTGCGTGCAGCTGGTAATTGCCGAACGACTGGACGCGCTCGAAGGAGTTCCGGGCAGGCGGCTGATCGACTTCCTTGAAGCGGCGGTTGACGTTCCAGCGGGTGCGGTCGTCGAGGTCCGGAAAGTGCTTGAGAAAGCCGGCGAACTCGATCCAGCGATGCGGGTTGACGATGGGAAGCTGCGGGCGGCGGAAACAGTGGTCGACGCTCGCCACGCCGGTCTCGAGGCAGCGCAGCGCATTGTCGAACGCCGAAGCGCCATGACCGAGGACGCCGATTCGCTTGCCGCGCAGACGCTCGAAGTCGATCGTCCCATTCGAGTGTGCGTAGACGCTGGGCGGCAGCGATTCCGAGACGAAGCGCGGCACGCGCCATTCACCGCATCCGTCGTAGCCGGTGGCGAGCACTAGCTTGCGGGTGAGCAGGATCTCTCGTCCGCTCGGTCCGGCCAGGGTCAGCGCGAGGAGCTCGCCGTCCGGCTCGATCGCCTCGATCGCGGTGTCGTTGCGCACCGGCGCCTCCGTCATGACACGGAACCAGCGCAGATAGGCCGCCCAATCGGTGCGGGGGATCCGGTCGATCGCGGCCCAGCGATCGCGCCCGTACACCGCCTCGAACCACGAGCGCACGGAAAGGCTCGGGATGCCGTTCTCGAGCCCGACGAGAAACTTCGGCGTGCGCAGCGTCTGCATGCGGCCGAAGCTCTCCCAGACCCCCTCGCCGCCCGACGCGTTGCGGTCGACGATAAGGACGTTGGTGACGCCGTCGCGCTTCAGGCCGAACGCGACCGCCAAGCCCGACTGGCCGCCGCCGACGATGACGACGTCGTAGACGTGGCGGCCGTCGCGCTGCGCCGGCTGGACCCAGTCCACCGCAGGGTAGGCGAGGGTCGCGAGATCGCGGCGGACCTCCGCCGCCAAGGCATCAAGCGCATCGGTCGCGCACTCGGTCTGCATGGTTCGGGCCTGCTGAATTGCCGATGGGGCGAGCCCAAGGCTAAGCGCGGATGCCGCCACGATCAATACAAAAAGTACAAATAGAACGATTGATCAACTTGTGTGCGATTGCCTAGCAAAATGCCACTAAATCGGGCATACGCTTGCGACTGATTTCGTCGCCGAGGCCCTGGATTACGAAGACCGCCAACTCTTGTATGACTAAACGATACAATTAGACGCAGGGGGCCGCTCTGGCACGGCTATTGCGACATCCTTCGCCATGCAGACCGCGGATCATGCGACCGGGATAGAGGGGGCGGGACCCGACGTCGACGTGCTCCTGCTCGTCGGCGGCACGGTCTGCGATCCTGTTCGGCGATGGTCTGGCGTGGCGGATATCGCGGTTCGCGCCGGTCGTATCGCCGCCATCGGTGCCGGAATCCGCGCCTGCTATCCGGCGGCGGCGACGCTCGATTGCGGCGGCGCGGTGGTCGTGCCGGGTCTCATCAACGGACACACGCATTCGACCGAGGCGCTCGGTGCCGGTTTCTGCGACGGGATGCGCCTCGGCGAATGGCTCCCGGCGCTCTGGGGCGTCCTCGACCGGCTTTCCCCGGTAGCCCTGCGGCTTTCGCTCCTGGCCGGCGCCCGCACCATGATTCGCGGCGGCTGCGTCGGAGCGGTCGATCATTTTCGTCAGACGCCGATGACCCTCGGCGCCGTCGAGATCGCGCTCGAAGCCTATCGCTCGGCGGGGTTTCAGGTCTTGCTCGCGCTGATGGCGCGCGACCGAGTCGGCAGCGACGGCAGTCTCGTCGGCGCGCCCACCGGCGGTCCGGCGCTGGCCGCCGCCGAGCACGCTGCCCTCTGGCGGGCGGCGATGGCACGCGCCGAACCCGCGGTGGGCCTGATGGTGGGGCCCGGCCCCTCAGGGCCGGTGCGCTGTTCCGACCGGCTGCTCGAGGCTGCGGACGGCCTTGCGGCGGAGTTCGGGATACCATGGCATCTCCACCTGTCGGAGACGGCGGACGAGCGCCGGGTGGCCGAATTGCTCTACGGCGCGCCCGCTGCTGTCCACCTTGCGCGGCTCGGCCTGCTCTCGCCACGCGTCTCGCTTGCGCATGGGGTCTGGCTCGATCCCGACGAGATCGCCCTGATCGCCGAGGCGGGCGCGACCGTCATCCACAATCCGGTAAGCAACATGGCGTTGGGCAGCGGGATCGCGCCGGTCGCGCGACTGCGCGCCGCTGGCGTCGCGGTCGGCATCGGCACTGACGGCGCCGCCTCGAACGGCGGCCAAGATCTGCTCGAGAGCGTCAAGATGGCGGCGTTTCTCGGCCGGCTCGATACGTCCGATCCCAGCCTATGGCTGAACGCCCAGGATGCGCTTGCGATGGCGATCTCCGGCGGGCGGCGCGCGATCGGCCTCTCCGGCGATGGCCGACTGATCGTCGGCGCGCCGGCCGACATCGCAGTCTTTGACCAGGGCAGCAAGCGGCTCGGCGGCTTCGCGGACTGGGCCCGCACCCTCGTCTACGACCGGCCGCACGGCGCCCGCCACGTGCTCGCGCGCGGCCGGGTGCTATTGGAGGATGGCGTCCTACGAACGATCGACGAGACGGCGCTCGACGCCGGTCTCGACGCAATCGCGCAGGGCGGGCCATGACGGCCGATCGACGCGATGCGCGACCGCTCGTCACCGCGGCGGAGGCTTGATGGACTTCGAGTTCGACCTCTTCGTGAAGTCGATGCCGGCGCTGCTGAGCGGTGCTTGGATGACGGCGGAGCTGTCCGTGCTATCGATCGCG
>JAQGID010000276.1 GCA_028291405.1 Rhodospirillales bacterium
TCCAGTACAGCTTGTCCCAGATCTTCTCGGTCGCCAGCGGATCCTCGCCGATCAGCGCCGGACCGGCGATCCGGTCGATGATCGGGGCGATCGCCTCCTCGCGAGTGATCGAGGTCATGCCGTGGCCGACGATGCCGTCGTCGGTCTCGATCTCGACCAGGCAAACTCCATGCACGATTTCGCGGTCGACGCCCAGCACCGCGACATGCGCGGGCGCCTGCAGCGGCGTCGCGGTAACGCGTGCGATCTTCATGAGCGTCCTCTCCCGGCACTTGTCTCCCGGCGCCATTGTGCATCTCGCGCAACGCGAGGGAAGCGCGAAGCGGGGGTCGATCGATCATGCATTGCCGGTTCTCGGCAGGGTGATGGCGACGATCACGAGGAGCAGCGCCGGCACGACCAGGGCCCAGCGCGTCAGATAGACGACGCCGGCGATCGTCGTCGCGCCGCCGACGGCATAGGTCACCCATGCCGTGGCGCCCATCGGGACCGCCTCGCGCTCGTCCGGACGCAGCGCGGCGGAGGCCGGTCGCAGTATCCGTCCGACGACATTTTCGGCAAGCCGCAGCATCGTGTTCGTCACGACGACGGTCGAGATCGTTACGTGTCCGAAACGCTGCAGCGCGGCGCCCTGGAACCCCATGGCGATCGCGAGCAGGGCGAGCACGAGCTCGGGCGCCTCGTGGGGGAGCAGCGCCACCAGGAGAAAGGCGGCGGCGCTATAGAGGACGACGTCGGAGCGCCGGAAGACGCGACGGACGAGGCTGGCGGCGATGCCGGCGAGGAAGAAGGCCAGCAGCGTCGTCCCGTAGGTCAGGCCGCGCCGCCAGTCGGCTTCCGCGAGGGCGATGCCGAAGAGCACGGTATTCCCAGTCATGTTGGCGGCGAAGACCCGGCCGACCTGGGTATAGCCCCAGCCATCGACGTAACCGGCGACGCCGCACAGCAACCCCAAGCGCCACATTCCGCCACCCCCCGCCGGCCAGCGCGAACGGACGAAGCAACGTCCCGCCGCTGCTCAGTACGGCCGCGCGCCCGCCCGCGCAACAGCGATGATCGCGCGGCGGCATTTCAATCGCATCGGGAGCGGAGCGAAACCATGTGCATGGGTCGGGGTCCGCGATTTGAACTGTCCGGCAGATTGACTTCCGTCAATTCGGGTCGCCGCTCGCCTGTGCGAAAATACCTCCAGTTTTGGGTCGTACCGCACTCCCGAGCGCGGGATACGACCATTGTCCATAGCGCAAAGGGACCGCCAATGTACGTCACGATCTGCCGTCTCTATGAAACCAGTCCCGACGCCGTGCACATCGTCGAAGCGCTGCAGGTCGCGGGCGTGCCGTCCAATGACATCAGCTTCATCTCGAATAATTGCGACAACTGGTTCGGCACCGCCACGAGCGGCGCCGCGGCAAGGAAGCTGTCCGGTACCAGTGCGGCGGGTGCAAACTCCGCTGCAGAAAAGTCGAAGGCCGATACCCCTTCCGGCCGGGTGGAGGCCGGGTTGGTCGGCGCGGCGATCGGAGCGGCCGCTGGCACGGCGGGAACGTTGATCGGCAGCCTCGTCCTGCTGGCGGTTCCCGGGATCGGCCCGGCGGTCGGGGTAGGATGGCTGTTGGGTCTGATCGCCGCAGGTGCTGCGACCGGCGGCGCCACCGGCGGCCTTCTCGGCGCGCTCACCGGCGCAGGCGTGAGCGAAGCCGACGCGCACGCCTGCGCAGAGGGTATCCGGCGCGGCGGATCGCTGGTCACGGCACGCGTGCAATCCGAAGAGGCCCGGCGGGTCGAGTCTCTGATGGACCGCCGGGCGGTCGACATTGCGGCGCGCGGCGCCCTCTATCGTCGCTCGGGATGGCAATCCTTTGATCCGGCGGGGCTGCCCTATACCGCGGAGCAGGTCCGGTGCGAGCGTCAATTGCACCAGGCGATCTGAGCCCGCCGTCATAGCGCTTGCGCTAATCCAAAAGGGCATATAATGCCCTTTTTGGATTAGAAAGGCGCGGCGCGTGTCCGGTTGGCGAAGGCCAGAAAATAGTATTGGAGATTGCTTCGCCGGCGCAAGTCGCGGGGGCGCCGCGAATGTGCCGTCGGAGCGGGACAAGTCCTGCACCGATCGCGTGTGTCCGGCAGGGCGTCGGCCTGTATCCGGCCTGTTCTTACAGGCCGAAGCCTAACTGGCGTAGAACCTGCCTATTTATTGTGCGGGTCGCTCGTGCCGCACCGTGACGCCGGCTCAACCGATCTTCGCTGCCGCCATTGCCTGCCAGACGCGTTGCGGCGTCGCCGGCATGTCGATCCGGGTGATGCCGAGCGGCGCCAGCGCGTCGATGATCGCGTTGACGACCGCCGGGATGGCCCCCGTTGTGCCGGCCTCGCCGGCGCCCTTGGCGCCGAGCGGATTGGTGCGTGCCGGGGCAGGGCTGTCCGCGGTACGGATGAACGGCAGGTCGCCGGCGCGCGGCACCCCGTAATCCATGAACGAGCCGGCGAGCATCTGCCCAGTCTCCGGGTCATAGATCCCGTTCTCGACGAAGACCTGGCCGACGCCCTGCGCAACGCCGCCGTGGATCTGCCCTTCGATCAGCATGTGGTCGAGGATCGTCCCGGCGTCGTCGACCGCGACATAGGAGACCAGCTCGGCAGCGCCGGTCTCGCGGTCGATCTCGACCTCGGCGACATGGCAGCCGTTGGGGAAGGTCGGCGGCACCCTGACCTCGCTGACCGTGTCGAGGCCGCCGGCGAGCTCGGGCGGCAGGTCCTGTGCCGTCGCGCTCCAGGCGGCGAGGTCCCACAGCGTGACGCTGCGGTCGGTGCCGGCGACGCGGAAGGCGCCGGCTGTGTACTCGATGTCGCGGGCGCTCGCCTCGAGGCGGTGGCCGGCGAGCAGTTTTCCCTTCTCGATCACCCGCGCCGCCGCGTCGACGGCGCAGGCGCCGGCCGAGAAGGTCGTGCGCGAGCCCACCGAGGCATTGCCGCGCGGCACCAGGTCGGTGTCGTTCTGGATGACGCGAATGCTCGCGGCCGGCACGCCCAGCCGCTCGGCGACGAGCTTGGCATAGATCGTCTCGTGGCCTTGGCCGGTCGAGCCCCCGCCCATGCGGAACTCGGCGCCTTGCCCGGTGAAGCGGATCTCGCCGTATTCGCCGGGGGCGCCGCCGGCGACCTCGACGAAACACGCCCATCCCTGGCCGAGCAGCTTGCCGCGCGCGGCGGCCGCGCGTTTGCGCGCCGCCAGCCCGGCACGGTCCGCCGCGGCCTCCGCCTTGGCGAGGAGGGCCGGAAAATCGCCGCTGTCGTAGCTCGTGCCGCTCGGCGTCGCATAGGGCATCGCCGACGGCGGCACGAGATTGCGGCGGCGCAGCTCGACCGCGTCGATCGCGAGATCGCGCGCCGCCTGCTCGACCAGCCG
>JAQGID010000301.1 GCA_028291405.1 Rhodospirillales bacterium
GGCTTTTTACCCATCCCGCTTCAAGAGCCTTTTGCGGCTGCTGGATATACTCCTTTCTAAAGAGCCGGCGGTATCGTGCTCGCCTTTCGATAAGGACCTTGGCGGCCTCACGCGGCCTCATGCCATGGCGCAGCGCCGTCAACGCGACGGCAAGCTCTACCAAGTGAAAAAAGTTGTAGGAGATCCGATGGCCTCGCCCCTTTCCGAGTTCTGATTCTATGAACGGCACGCCGAGCCTTCGGAAGTAGCGGATCTCGTCCTCCATCGTGTCTGACGCCAGGGAGACCTTCGAAAAAATGCTCAGAACCTGTCCATGGCTGAGACGGAGACGGGGCAAGGGTGATGGCATCGACGCTCGCATTAGATGCACTTTTACGTCTGATAAGCCGTTTCGTCGTCGCTCTCAACAGATTTCTTTGCCTGAGGCTGGCCCTTCACAAACCGTGATTTGCTCCATCCGACATGATGACTATAAGTATCATTTCCCTGGACTTTGGAGGCTGCGGAAGCAAAGACTCGCGTGAATTTTCTCGGCTTTCAAAGATCTTGAGGTGACGCGATGGAGCGCGAGACGAACGGCGCCGCTATATCCCCGCCGGTCAAATTAGGGACGGTGCTGATGCGCGCCGCGATGGCGGCGCTCGACGAAGCCGGCGGCGAACTGCGGCGGCGTGATATCATGCATGCCGTCGAGGCCCGCGCTCCGCTGACCGACCACGATCGTGAGAGCTATGCGGTGAGCGGGAGTGTGCGATGGCAGGCGATTTTACATTTCGAATCCATCGAATATGCAAAAGCCGGTTTCATCAAAAAAGCCGGTGGACGCTGGTATTTGACGCCGGAGGGAAAGGCTGCGCTGAAGATGGCGCCCGAAGAGGCGGCTGCGGCTGCGCGCAGCGCATTTCGTCAGTTTCAGTCGAAGCCGTCGGCGACGCTCGAAGCTCCGGCCGCGGACGCCGAAACGGTCGAGCTCTCGCCGCGGAGCCTCGAGCGATCGCTCGCCTTCGAAGCCGCCGAAGCCCAGTTCTCCCAGGAGATTCGCGACCACATTGCTAGTCTCGGCCCCTATGAGTTCCAAGACCTCGTCGCCGCGCTGCTCCGCGGCCTCGGCTACAGCACGCCTTTCATTGCCCCACGCGGGCGCGACGGCGGCATCGACATCGTCGCCTACCAAGACCCGTTGGGCGCCGTGACGCCGCACCTGCGGGTGCAGGTCAAGCATCGCAAGGACGCGAAGGCAACGCGCGAGGAACTGGCCGCCCTGCAAGGCATCGTCCGAGCCGAGCGCGACATCGGCATCTTTGTCTCGACCGCCGGCTTCAGCTCGGACGCAAACCGCGAAGCGCGACACGGCTCGTCCCACATCGAGCTGATCGACCTGGACCGGTTCCTCGAGCTTTGGACCGGCCATTACGAACAGCTCGCTGCCGATGACAAGGCGCTTCTTCCGCTGCGCCGGGTGTACCTTCTTGCTCCCGATTAGACAGCGGATTCTTTTAGACAGCGGATTCTCGAAGCGGGATCGAGCCAGCAAATGAGACTCATCGTCTGTAGAACGATCGTCTACATCGCGGTCCTTTCCCGCGATGGACATTCGCCGGCGAGTCGGATTGAACGTCAGAAAGTTCCGACTGCAGCGCGCTTGGTCGCAGGAGCAGCTCGCCTTCGAGTGCGACTTGCATCGGACCTACGTCAGCGGCGTCGAACGCGGCATCCGGAACCCCACCATTCTCATCCTCAACAAGATTGCGACGGCCCTCCAGGTCTCACCGGGCAAGCTCCTCGACGATCTCAGCGAGAAATAGCAGGTCCGGCTTGGCCCTGCCCGAAACGATGGCACTTCACGCGACGACTCGTCGCAAGGTGGGTGTCGGGCGAGCGCCGTCGAGGGATCGACCTGTCGGGCCACCCAACGCCGGCTAGATCGTGCGTCCGCATGAAGCGGATCAGGGGAAATCGCCGAATCCGCCCGCGGTACAGCCGTCCTCGTGTCCAAGTGCTTCGCCAAGCGGTGTCCCGCCTCCGGCATCTCATTCCCGCCTGCTGACGCGCCGCCAGTGGGTGCCTGGGGGCCACGTGTCATTAGACCCGTCATGCATCCTATAAGTCACATTTTTTCTGGACTTGCGCGGTGCCGCACGCGATGACTGCCTTCCGGTTTACGAGAGAAGACAATCAGTCATGCATCTCCTCGGTTTGTCCTTCCTGTCGCTCGTCGCATCCCTGGTCGGCAGCGCCACGCGGCTTCTCGCCGCACCGGCGCCGGTCGGCAGTGTCGTCCCCGACCCTGGATTCGGTCTCTTCCGCAACCTCTTTCCACTGGTCTTCGTCGGCGGCCTGATCTGGTTGATTTCCCGGAGAGTGGGCAAGTCGACGGTGATGGTGTTCCGGCACCCGACGAATGGCTATGAGGAGAGGGTAACCAATCCCTTCCTCTGGACCATGCTGTTCGGGCCGATCTACCTCGCGAGCAAGGGCGCATGGCCCTATGCGATCCTGAGCCTGCTCTGCCCGCCGCTCTGGGTCTTCGTCTTTCCCTTCATGGCCGGC
>JAQGID010000351.1 GCA_028291405.1 Rhodospirillales bacterium
GCAGCTCGCCGAGCTCGTCGTAGACGTACGTCGCGAGGGTATTGCCCCATTGCTGCCCATGCTTCGCGTTCCGCCAGCCGGCTTTGTTTTGTTCGATAAACTGCTCGGCCGCCTCGCGGAAGGTGCGGCCCTTGGCGATGGCGACCCGCTCCGCCTGGCGCCGGGCTTGCTGCGCGGCCAGGGGGTCGGTCCCATCCTGCCGCTGCCGGCGGTGCGTAGTCGCTTTGTCGCGCGCCTCAGCGAGCGAGACGTCGGGGAAGGGGCCGAGGCCCATGTCCCGGCGCTTGCCGTCGAGCTGAAATCGGAAGACCCATGATTTCGAGCACGGCTGGGTTTTGTCCTTCCCCGGCGCCGCAACACGCAGGTAGAGCCCGCCGCCGTCGTGCAGCACCGCTGGCCCCTTGGCCTTCGTGACCTCGATTGCCGAGAGCTTGCCCGTCCGCGCCATGGCCTACCCGCACCGGAAGCAAGGGGCCGGGAAAGCATCGCTCCCCATTTCGTTCCCCCATCCGTGTTGAGATACTAGGATACATTGGGAGCCGATGGAAGACGACAAGCCAAGGGATTTCCTTGAGTTGCCGCTTCATTTGAGATGGGCTGAAACAGTCAGATACAGTGAATTGGCGGAGAGGCAGGGATTCGAACCCTGGAGACCCCTCACAGGGCCTAACGGTTTTCGAGACCGCCCCGATCGACCACTCCGGCACCTCTCCGCGGTTCGGTGGCGGCGCAACGTAATGGTCCGGATTCGCTTTTGCAATGGTCGTCGCGCGTTGCAACGGCGGGGGCTTACCGTCCGCGCCGCCGGCGGTCGAGGCGCGGCCGCTCTGGCGGGCTTGCCGAGCGATAGCGCTCCAGCAGCAGGGCGAAAGGCCGCAGGATGCGTGGCACGAGACTCGCCTCGCCTTGCAGCGCCGCCACCGCAAAGGCGGCGGCTTCGATCGTCGAGGCGCTGTCCCGCCGCGGCTCGCGGCGCAGGGCGCCGTAGAGCGAGGCGGCGGGCGGCGTCAGGACGAGGCGCCGCAGCTTGAGCAGCCATGGATTGCGCCACCACAGCGCCTTCGCCTGGCTCCAGCTGCCGTCGAGCAGGATGATGCCGTCGAGCCCGGCGAGCACCGCCGCCTGATCGTCGAGCGTCGCGCCATTCGCCGCCACCGCGCGGAGCGGCGCCCCGCCGCTGGCGCCCGCGCCGGCCGATGCCGCGCCGAGATAGAGGACGCCCCAGCGACGCGCATCGACGCCGCGGCCGAGCGCCGCGGCGAGGCTCGGCCACGAGAGGCCGACGACGAGGCGCGAGTTGGTCAGCTGGCGGTGGGCGATCAACGCCGTACCGAGCGTCCGGTCCTGCTCCTGCGGGTGCTGCAGGATGAGGACCGCGACGCGGGTCGCGATCGGCTGCAGCGCGGCGCAGACGCAGAGCGCCGTCGGCTTGCCGCAGCCGGCGCAGGGCACCGTCGCGGCGTCGCCGCCTTCGTGGGTCCGCGTCCCGTCGCTCATCAGGCGCATTGTGCCGCGCCGCGCCGTCGCCGTCTCCCCCTCCCGCAAGCGCGCCGGAGAGCCTTCAAATTGCTGGCGGTCGGTGCTGCACCGGTCCTATTCTGCCGGCCGGATGAATTGAGCAAGAACCGGGAGGGGCGGAGATGCTGCGGGTGGCGATCCTCGACGATTACCAGGAGGCGGCGCTGCGGCTCGCGGATTGGCAGAGCCTGCATCCGCGCGCTCAGATGACGGCCTTCGCCGACCACCTCGACGATCTCGACGCGCTCGCCGCCCGGCTCCATACCTTCGAGGCGATCGTCGCAATGCGCGAGCGGACGCCGTTTCGCGCTGCGCTGCTGGAGCGCCTGCCGAACCTCAAGCTCCTGATCACGACCGGCATGCGCAATGCCTCGATCGACGTCGCGGCGGCGCGCGCCCGGGGCGTCACGGTCTGCGGCACGCGCGGCGTCGGGACGCCGACGGCGGAGCTCGCCTGGGGCCTCATCCTGGCCCTGCTGCACCACATCCCGCACGAGGATCGCGGCATGCGCGAGGGACGCTGGCAGACGACGCTCGGCACCGGCCTCGAGGGCAAGACGATGGGCGTTCTCGGGCTCGGCCGGTTGGGGAGCCAAGTCGCCAAGGTCGCCAAGATCTTCGGGATGCGCGTCGTCGCCTGGAGCCAGAATCTGACGGCGGAGCGGGCTGCCGCTGCCGGCGCCGAGCTGGTCGACAAGGCGACGCTCTTCGCCGAGGCGGATGTGATCTCGATCCATCTCGTGCTCGGCGACCGCACGCGCGGCCTCGTCGGCACTGACGAGCTGGCGCGGATGAAGCCCACCGCCTATCTCGTCAATACCTCGCGCGGGCCGATCGTCGAGGAGGCGGCGCTGCTCGACGCGCTGCGGAACCGCCGCATCGCAGGCGCCGGGCTCGACGTCTACGACATCGAGCCCCTGCCCGCCGATCATGCGCTCCGGCAATTGCCGAACACGGTACTGACGCCGCATCTCGGCTATGTCACGGAAGAGAATTACCGCGTCTATTTCGCCGACGCCGTCGAGGACATTCGCGCCTTCCTCGACGGCAAGCCCGTCCGGCTCGTCGAGCCGTGACGGCATGCCCCCGGCAATCACTTTTTCGTGAGCGGCGCGTGAATGGCCAAGTCTCGTCGGTACGACCGGCGACCCCGCCACTTTCGCGCGGGATCGCCGGCTGTCATCGTCGCAGTGTCGTCAGCCGACGGCCGAGATCGACGCCGCCTCGCGGCCCTTCATGCCCTCGACGACCTGCATCGTGACGCGCTGGCCTTCCGCCAGATCGGCGATTCCGGCGCGTTGCAGGACCGAGGCGTGGACGAAGACGTCCTTGCCGCCGTCACCGATCGCGACGAAGCCGAAGCCCTTGTCGGGATTGTACCATTTGACGGTACCGGACATCTCGATGGCGCTCGACAGATCGGGCGCCGCGCGCTGCGGCCGTGCCCCGAGCGGGCCCGGCCGCCGGGCCGGAACCGCGGCCGCCGCGCTTTCGTCGACGTCGATCACCTCGGTGACCTGCGGGCCCTTCTGGCCTTGTCCGACCCGCGCCTTTACCTTGGCGCCGGCAACCACCGACTTGCGTCCCGCCGCTTCGAGGACCGCGACGTGGAGGAACGCGTCGCCGGTCCCGTCGCCGAGTTCGACGAAGCCGAAGCCCTTCTCCGGATTGAACCATTTGACGGTGGCGTCGACCACCGGGCCGGTCGCGACAGTGCGGGGTGGACCGCCGTACTGACGGGGCATCGCGAACCCGCCGCCGCCACCGCTGTCATTGCTCCGGCTCGAAAAATTGTCGTCGTCGAATCCGCGCCGACGGGGTTCGCGGAAATCCTTGCCTCTGCTCATTGTAACTGTCGTCTTTCCAGGTGGGGGGCTGCTGTTGAACGGGCTGGCACGCTACAGGCTCTGATCCCCGATGTTATGCCCACGGTGAATGATGATCAATCGGCGAAAAATGACAATCCCAGAAATGCGGCAAAACCGCGGCAGGCATTCAATCACACCGTCCGGTCGTTCGGAAAAGAGGCCCGAACGGTCTTCTGCAAGCCGCCGCGAGACGCTATAACCGCCGCCGTGTCCCCGTAGCTCAGCAGGATAGAGCACAGGATTCCTAATCCTGGGGTCGTGGGTTCGAATCCCGCCGGGGACACCAATCACTTAGGCCATTTTGCAAATTGCCACTTCGCTGATGGGGCTTCAAAGGGGCTTCGCTGGACGGCAGACACACTGGAACCGACCGAGCTGGTTTGAGCACGGACACGTCCCCATAAAGCGTACAAAAGACCGGGCCAGATGTTGAGAAATGATGAGTTTTCCTCGGAAGTTTCGGTCTCGACATTTGCCGGCTAGGCCCATCATCGAGCCCGGCCTCGCCAGCGCTTACCGGGGAGCTAATA
>JAQGID010000359.1 GCA_028291405.1 Rhodospirillales bacterium
AATTCTCGGCGAGGGCCGTCGCAGCGGCGCGCGAGTGCACGACGTAGTCGAGGTCCGCGAGGTGGATCTGCTGTTCGAAATTGGTCTCCTGGGCGTTGCGGTGGAGCATCGTCGTCATGTACCAGGAGAAGCGCTCGGCCTTCCAGATGCGGCGCAGCGAGATCGCGGTGTAGCGCGCCAGCACATCCATCTTTCCATCGCGGTACCAGGACGCGAAGCCGCGCGACAGCGCCAGCACGTCGGAGACCGCGAGGTTGAGCCCCTTGGCGCCGGTCGGCGGGACGATATGGGCGGCGTCGCCCGCGATGTAGAGACGGCCGTGCTGCATCGGATCGCAGACGAAGCTGCGCATCGCGACGATCCCCTTCTGGAAGATCGGCCCTTCGGTCAGGGCCCAGCCGTCGAAGGCGAAGCGCGCATGCATCTCGGACCAGATCCGGTCGTCCGACCAGGTCTTGATGTCCTCGTTCGGATCGCACTGGATGTAGATGCGCTGGACCTCGGGCGAGCGTGTGCTGAGCAGCGCGAAGCCGTTGTCGTGGTTGGAATAGATCAGCTCCCGCCAGGAGGTCGGGGCGGTAGCGAGGATGCCGAGCCAGCCGAAGGGATAGACCTTCTCGTATTCGGTGCGGATCGTGCTCGGAATGGCCTTTCGGCAGGGTCCGTGGAACCCGTCGCAGCCCGCGATGAAGTCGCAGCTCAGCTCCTCCATCGCGCCGCCGGGGCGGCGGAAGGTGATCTTCGGCGCGTCGCCGTCGATGCCGTGCAGCGCGACGTCGCGGACGCCGAAGATGATCTGGCCGCCGTCGGCGATGCGCGCGGCGACGAGGTCCTTGATAACCTCGTGCTGGGCATAGACCGTGACCTTCTTGCCTTGGGTCAGCTCGACGAAATCGAGGTGGTGCCGCTCGCCGCGGAACTGAAGCGTGATGCCGGTGTGGAAATGCCCCTCGCGCATCATCCGCTCGCCGAGGCCCAGCTCGTTCATCAGATCGACGGTCCATTGCTCGAGGACGCCGGCGCGGATCGTGTGCTCGATCTCCTCGCGGTTGCGGCTTTCCAGGATGACGGACTCGATGCCGGCGCGCTGCAGCAGATGCGCGAGAAACAAGCCGGCGGGACCGGCCCCGATGATCCCGATCTGCGTGCGCATTGGCAATGTCTCCCCTCGTTGCAGGCGATGTCGCGCATGCTTATCCGCAGGGGAAGCGGGAGACAATACAGTCTTTGGCCGTCGGTGCGAGAGGCGCAGCGCTACCCGTCCCTCGCCCGCCTATCGCAGGAGAGGGACGGGGCGAGCGACTTATCCCTTGATGAAGGCCAGCAGATCCTCGTTGACGCGGTCCTTCAGCGTCGTGCACATGCCGTGCGGTGCGCCCGGGTAGACCTTGAGCTGCGCGTTCTTGACGATCTTGGAGGAGAGCATCGCCGAGGCGCCGATCGGGACGATCTGATCGTCGTCGCCGTGCAGGATCAGCGTCGGGACGTCGAAGCGTTTCAAATCCTCGGTCAGGTCCGTCTCGGAGAAGGCCTTGATGCAGAAGTAAGAGGCCGGGAAGCCGGCGAGCATGCCTTGCAGCCAGAAGGATTCGCGGACGCCCTCCGAGACTTTGGCGCCCGGCCGGTTGTAGCCGTAGAAGGGCAGGCTGAGATCCTTCCAGAACTGCGAGCGGTCGCCGACGACCGCAGCGCGCAGCTGGTCGAAGACCTCGATCGGCAGGCCGCCGGGATTGGCGGGCGTCTTCAGCATCAGCGGCGGGATCGCGCTGATCAGCACCGCCTTGGCGACCCGCGTGGTGCCGTGACGGCCGATGTAGCGCGTGACCTCGCCGCCGCCGGTCGAATGGCCGACGTGGATCGCATCCTTCAGCCCGAGACTTTCGACGAGCGCCGCGAGGTCGTCGGCATAGGTGTCGATTTCGTTGCCCTGCCACGTCTGCTCCGAGCGGCCGTGGCCCCGGCGATCATGCGCGATGCAGCGGTAGCCGCGCGAGGCGAGGAAGAACATCTGGTCCTCGAAGGCATCGGCGCTCAACGGCCAGCCGTGGCTGAACACGACCGGCTGTCCCGTGCCCCAATCCTTGTAATAGATCTGGGTGCCATCCTTGGTCTTGACGAACGCCATGGCTGATCTCCTTCGCTGCGTTCGGCACGCCCGCGGTCGGTGATCACGGGGACACCGACGCTCCGGGCGCCATCGTATTCTTCGGCCATGTCAGGTCAATGAGGGTTTCGGCGCAAATCCGCTGCGTCCTGCGCGCAAACGGCAGGTCGTCTCACGGCGCTTCCGGCCCGAAGCTGCCGCACCGGAGGTGACGGCGCCTCCTCTCTCTCGCGAACGCGGGGATCCATTCGTCCGCAAGCGCGATGTCGGTACAATGGATCCCCGCGGGGAAGGCGATGGGGTGGGAGACGTAAGGTTTACTTCGAACTGGTTGGTGGCGTGAACTTTACTTCGCACTCTCCCGTAACACCCACGGCCGTTCGCGGCGCTGACGTTCCTGGTGTGCTGCGATCGCTGCCTCGCGGCGCTGCGTCATCGCGATCTCGTCGGCGCCGGTCAGCAGGGCTTCGCGGCGGAAGTCCGAGAGGGTGAATTCGATCGTCCTTCCGCTCGGCGCCGTCAGCGTCGCGCGGCGGACGTCGAGGGTGAAATCCGCGCCGGTCGCGGCTTCGGCGGCCAGCTCGCGGATCGTCGCCGCGTCGAGCACCAGCGGCAGCAGGCCGTTCTTGAAGCAATTGTCGAAGAAGATCTCGCCGAAGCTCGGCGCGACGACGCAGCGGATGCCGAAGGCGTAGAGGTACCAGACGGCGGATTCGCGCGAGCTGCCGCAGGCGAAATTGTCGAGGGCGAGGATGAATTTGGCGCTGCGGAAGGGCGGGCGGTTGAGGACGAAATCCGGCAGCTCGTCGTCGGCGAGATCGTAGCGGAGCCCAGCGAAGAGGTTCTTGGCGCGCTCCTCGTCCGTCTGGGTGAAGGGCCGCGGGCTGCCGGCCGTCGCCGGGCGGTAGAGGGGCGCGATCGCATCCGTGTTGATGTTCGGCGTCAGCATCGGCGCGGCGGGACCGGCGACCTCGATCAGGCTCGGCATGGCTCAGAACCTCAGCTTGCGCGGATCGGCGATGACGCCGAGACAGGCCGAGGCGGCGGCGAGGGCGGGGCTCGCGAGATGCGTCCGGCTGCCCGGTCCCTGGCGGCCGACGAAATTGCGGTTCGAGGTCGAGACCGCCCGCATGCCGCGCGGCACGAGATCGCCGTTGGCCGCAAGGCACATCGAGCAGCCGGGCTCGCGCCATTCGAAGCCGGCGGCGCGGAAGATCGCGTCGAGATGCTCGGCCTCGGCCTGAAGCTTGACCTCGGTCGAGCCGGGCACGACCCAGGCGCGGACGTTCGGTGCGACCTTGCGGCCGCCGACGATCGCGGCGGCCTCGCGCAGGTCCGAGATGCGGCTGTTGGTGCAGGAGCCGATGAAGACCCAGTCGATCGGGAGGCCCTCGATCGCGGTGCCCGGCGTCAGC
Source organism: Rhodospirillales bacterium (assembly GCA_028291405.1). GTDB lineage: Bacteria > Pseudomonadota > Alphaproteobacteria > ATCC43930 > CGMCC-115725 > URHD0088. The sequence goes on from JAQGID010000359.1 coordinate 3,520, forward strand.
CCCATGTAGTCGAGCGCGGCGACGTCGGCCTCGTTCGCGGGATCGGGGACGCAGCCGCCGATCGGCAGCACCGCGCCGGGGTTGGTTCCCCAGGTCACCTGTGGCGCGATCGCCGAGACGTTGAAGGACAGCTCGACGTCGAACTCGGCGCCGGCGTCGGAGGCGAGGGTCCGCCAGTCGGCGATCGCGCGGTCCCACAGCGCGCCTTGCGGCGCATAGGGGCGGCCGGCGAGATAGGCGAAGGTCGTCTCGTCCGGCGCGATCATGCCGAAGCGGGCGCCCAGCTCGATCGTCATGTTGCACATCGTGAACCGCCCTTCCATGCCGAGCGCGTCGATCGCCGTGCCGCAGAGCTCGACGGCATGGCCGGTGCCGGCGCCCGTGCCGGTCTGGCCGATGAGATGGAGGATAAGGTCCTTGGCATAGACGCCGGGCGGCAGCGTGCCGTCGAGACGGATGCGCATCCGCTTCGGCTTGCGCTGGACGCTGCACTGCGTCGCCAGGATATGGACGAGCTCGCTCTGGCCGATGCCCCAGGCGATCGCGCCCATCGCGCCGAGCGTCACGGTATGGCTGTCGGCGCAGGCGACCGTCAACCCGGGCAGAACGATGCCGAGCTCGGGCGCGACGACGTGCTCGATGCCGTGGCCGCGCTCGCCGATGTCGAAATGGGTGAAGCCGAAGCGTGCCGCCTGGCGCCGCAGGTTGACGACGAAATCATTCTTCAGGAAGCGCGGATCGGGATTTTCCGGGTCGGTCGAGATCGAATGGTCGGCAACGGCGAAGGTCAGCTCCGGATTGCGCACCGTCCCGCCGCGCTTCTCGAGCTCGACGAAGCCCTTGCCGGTGAGGTCGCAGACGACGTGGCGGTCGACGTGCAGGAGGGTGAAGCCGTCGCCGAGATCGGCGATCGCATGGCGCTGCCAGATCTTGTCGAAGATCGACTGTCTTCCGGCCATCTCGACTCCCTTGCGCTCAGTTCCAATGCTCATCTTAGAACATGGCCCCCACTTCGGCGTACCGTCATAGATGCGATCTGTGTTTCCGGCTATGTTTTCTGGCGGGACGCTTGAGGACTTCCACGTTGGCGACTGGCACAGTGTAGCTGAATTCTGGAGGATGACGATGTCGCGGCGTGGGTTGGCATCCGTTGTCCCCGTGCTCGTGATCGTTCTCGCCGTCGCGCTGCGCTGGAGCCCGGGCACTTCCGACTATATCGACCGGCTCACCAATCTCAGCTTCGATTTCTACCAGCGGGTCGCGCCGCGACCCTACGCGCCGGTTCCGGTCCGCATCGTCGGCGTCGACGACCGGAGCTTGGCCGAGTTCGGCCAGTGGCCTTGGCCGCGGACGCTGATTGCGGCGCTGGTGGACAGGCTTACTGCGGCCGGAGCGGCGACGATCGCCTTCGACATCGTCTTCGCCGAGCCCGACCGCACCTCGCCGCGCAACCTCGTCTCCCTGCTGCAGAAAGCCGGCGGCAGTGTCGATCTGAGCCCGGCGCAGATCGACGAACTGCCCGACAACGACGAAATCCTAGGCGCCGCCATCGCCAAGGCCAATGTGGTGCTGGGATATATCCTCACCGATGCGGGCACGACGGCGCCGACGAATGCGCCAAAAGCCGGCTTCGCCGCCAGCGGCGAAAATCCGTATCGCTTTGTCGGCAGCTTCGACGGCGCCGTCGTGAACCTGCCGCTGCTGCGCCAAGCGGCGCAAGGCGACGGGTTCCTCAATCACGAGCCGGAATGGGACCGCGTGGTGCGGCGGGTACCGGTTCTCGCGCGGATCGGCAGCGCGGCGCAGCCGTCGCTCGCCGCCGAGGCGCTGCGGGTCGCAACGGGTACCCGTTCGTATATCGTGAAGGGCGCGGGGGCGAGCGGCGAGAACAATTTCGGTCAGAACACCGGCATGGTCGCGCTGCGCATCGGCGGCAGCACTGTGCCGACAGACGCGGCAGGCCGCGTCTGGCTGCATTACACGACGCCGCAACCGGACCGCACCGCCCCGGCAGCGGACATCCTCGCCGGGCGCTTCGATCGCGCGTTCATCGACGGCAACATCGTCCTGATCGGGTTGACCTTCGCCGGCAGCAACGACCTCGTGGCGACGCCGCTGACGCCGGCAATGCCCGGCGTCGAGGTCCATGCCGAACTCATCGAGCAAGCGCTGCTCGGCTGGTTCCTCGCCAGGCCGGATTGGGCACTAGGGGCGGAGACGCTGTTCACGGTCGTCGTCGCGCTGGGCCTCGTCATCCTGCTGCAGCGCGGCGGCGCCATTCCCGGCGCCGCGCTCGCCTTCGCGGCCCTCGCCGCCGCGTCGGCGGGCTCGTGGTACGCCTTCAGCGCGCACCGAATGTTGGTCGACCCGGTCTATCCCGCGATCGTCATAGCGGCGGTCTACAGCATCGCGACGCTGCTCGGCTACCGGCGCACGCAGACGGCGCACCGCGCGGTGCGCGGCGCTTTCGCCCGCTACATGTCGCCCGCCCTCGTCGACGAGCTGGCGCGGCATCCCGAGAAGCTCGTCCTCGGCGGCGAGACCCGCACGATGACGCTGATGTTCTGCGACATCCGCGGCTTCACGACGATCTCCGAAGGGCTCGACGCCAGGCAGCTGACGCAGTTCATCAACGAGTTCCTGTCGCCGATGACGGAGATCATCCTCGACCATCGCGGCACGATCGACAAATACATCGGCGACTGCATCATGGCGTTCTGGAACGCGCCTTTGCACGACGCGGACCATGCGGAGCACGCCGTGCGCGCAGCGCAGGCGATGCGCCATCGCCTCGTCGAGCTGAATGTCGAATGGCGGCGGCGGGCCGAGGCCGAAGGGCGGATTTTCACGACCGTCGAGATGGGAATCGGCATCAACACCGGCGAGTGCTCGGTCGGCAACATGGGATCGCAGCAGCGCTTCGATTATTCGGTGCTCGGCGATGCCGTGAACATCGCCTCGCGGCTCGAAGGGCTGACAAAGCTTTACGGCGTCGACTGCATCATCGGCGAGAGTACCGCCGCTCTGGTTCCCGACTGGCCGTTCATCGAACTCGACCTCGTGCTGGTCAAGGGTAAGGTGAGGCCGGCGCAGATCTTTACGCTGATGCCCGAGGCCGCCGGAGCTGCGGGCGCCGCCGCGGAGTGGATCGCGAAGCACCGCCGGCTCATCGCCGCCTATCGCGCGCAGGACTGGAAGACCGCGCTGGCGGTCACCGACGACGGGCTCGGCGAGGCGCGGCGCGAGCTCGGCATCCTCTACGCGGTCTACAAGCGGCGCATCGAAGGCTTCGTCGAGATGCCGCCGCCGGCAAGCTGGGACGGCGTCTACGTCGCCCCCGAGAAATGACCGACCCTTTCGCCCCGCATCACCGCCGTTCGGAGTGACGGCGAACGTCGGGCAGGTCCCGCAGGCGGCTGAAGTGCCGATGGCGGTCCCGGTCGTCGCGAGGCACGCAGATGAGGCGGGTCACAGGAGGCGGCATGGGTGTGATCGGTGGCGGCACCATGATGGGCGCCGGCGGCGGAAGAACGACCGCGCTCGGCGTCGGATGGAAGCTGACGGCGGAGATTTGCTGGATGGTACGCGGATCGAGGAGGCTCGCGAGCGCGGTCGGGTTCAGCGCCGAGGGATCGGAGATCGTCTGGTAGGAGCTCGCATCGGCGCGCGCCCCGAAGACGTCTTCGGAGTTGGTGCGCGTGTAGCCGCTTTGCCGGATGGAGGTTTCGGTCGGCTGCTGCTTGCCGCCGCCGGTGGTCCCGCGCATCGGGTTCAACGGCTGAGCGACCGCGAGCCTGACGTCGCGCGGCACCGGAAGCGGGCGGCTCTGCCCGAAGGCGCCGTGCCGATCGACCGAAACGTAATAGTCGTTGCGATAGATCTCTCGCGAGCCTTCCGGGGTCGTGACCTTGACGATGTCGCCGTAGTATTTGAGCACTTGCACGGCGCCGCCGGGATCGATGCTGAACCCGACCATCCCGCCACGCACGCCGATGGTGGTCGCCCCCACCTTGATGGCGACGCCGCCGTCCTGCTTGCTCAGCGCGCCGCCGACGAAGCGAAAGACGCCCTTCGTCGCATTGGCGACGAGATGGCCCGCCCCGGCGTTCGGATTGTAGACGAACTCGTCGATGACGATGTCCGAGTTCGGACCGACGCTGAGGGCGGATTTGTCCAGGAAGAGGAACTGCGCCTGCCCGTCGGCGGTCGTGGTGATCCGCTCGTTGTAGACGACGTCGGTGCCGATCACGAGGGTGCGCTCGGGCAGGCCAGGCGGCACCGCAGTGACGGCGGGATTGACCGCGCCGGTGACGCCGATCTTGTCCTGGGCGCCGATTTTTTCCTGGGCGAGCGCGCCGGGGATGACGGCCAGCGCGAGCAGCACGCTCGCGGCGGCGCCGACTGAACGACCTCTGGCCATCGACTGTCCTCCCACACGGGTGCGGCTAGAAACGGAGTTGCGCGCCGAAGACGACGGACGTGTTGGTGTAGGCGAAGAGCGGCAGGCTCGATGAAACGACGTCGCGCTGCAGCTGCAGGCTGAGCGCGATTGCGTCCGTGAGCGGAACGAGCTGCAGAAGCGAGAAGCGCCACTCCCTGTCGAAGCGCTTCTCGTTCGGATCGATCGTCGGGTCGGCCTGCTGGTAGTCATAGATGATGCGGCTGCCCGAGATGATGGTCTGCCAGGATCCCTTGCCGGCGTCGGAGACGCCCGGCGGCGCATAGGCGATCTGGTAGGCGAGGCCCCCGGCGTAATGGCGGTTCGATTGAGCGGCCGAGCGCGTCGACTCGTCCAGGAACTCGGCCGACGCGGAGAGCCGCTGGCTGGCGGTCAGCGAATAGGCGAGCTGCACCGAGAAATCGTGCGTGTTGCCGCTGAAATCCGGCGCCGTCAACCGGCCGCCGCTCGCGTGGTAGCGCTTGTCGCGAAACTCGAATGTCCCGGTCGCCGTGAGGTCCGGAAGCAGCGTCTTCCGCGCTTCCACGCCGGTGCCGAGGGCGTGGAAGAGCGTACTGCCACCGAGGAGGACGTAATCCGCGATGACATAGGGATGGAGGACAAATCCGCTGAGACCCCAGGTCGCCAGGGTCGAGCGCGGCCCGAACGTAGATTCGAGATAGAGGAGATCGAAGCTGTGGACGCGCGAATGCTTCGAGGCGACGAGCTGCCCGGTCACATCAAGGCTCGTCCGGTCCTGATCCCGCAGATCGTAGCTGTAGAGAACCGAGCCGCTGGTGAAGAGGCTTTGGTCGGATTTCTTGACGAATTCCGGCGCAAGCGTGCCGACCCCGCCGGGCAGCGGGACGGCTGCCGAACCCGGCCCGAGATTGGCGTTCGACTCGTGCAGCATGCCGGCGAAGACCTCGCCGGTCAGGAGGTGCGGATTGTCGAGCTTGGCGATGTCGGTCAGATAGCCATCGACGAGCGCAAGGGTCTCAGGCGCGAGTTGACCCGAGGTCTTGGCCTCGTCGAGATAGGAGCGCGCCAGGCCGTAGGATCCCAGCCGGTAATAGAGGACGCCGAGCTCGAGCTGCGCCTGCGCCAGGGAAGGATTCAGGAACAGCAGACGTTCCAGGGCGGTGACCGCTGCCTCGTAATCGCCGAGTTGCGTTGCGACGCGCGCGTAGCGAAGCGTCAGATCGACATTCGACGGATCGCGCAGAATTCGATCGAAGAGTTCGTCCAACCCACGCTTGAGACTCGTCGGATCTTCCGCCGGAGGGGTGTCCCCTTCCTGCGATTGCCCCCAGGCGACACCCGGCAAAGGCAGAACGACAGACATTGCGATCAGCGCCGAAGCCACACGATTTGTCCGGCGCAATGGCGGGCTCCGCATTGAGAAGTCGGTATTCCCAAAGCGCACAGTAAAACCATGGGGATCGGCCAAAATTACTAACGAGAGATGTTCGTGGGCAATATTGGGTAGCGCTGTTTTCTTGTGCTCGCCATTAACAATGTTAGCGGCGCGTTGGAAACGCATCGGGGCATTCGAGATGACGACTCATCGCGGCGCGCCTCGGCAGCGCGACATTGCGCAACATTCCGCTGAGGTCAGTTGAGGTCGTTCGATGGCAGCCGTTGAACGTCGGCCCCGTCATCGCAGCGGTCAGCGATGACTACGAACGTCATCCGCTTGGGCTCAAGAGTAGTGGTGTCATGATGTCGGCGGCCTGGCCGCTCTTCATTCGATTGCGGAAGAGTTCCCGAATTCACAGCACTGCGGCTTCGTGCCAATACCGGACTCACTACGAGCCGACAGTCTCCGTGAGGCGACGCTTACGCAACCGATCTAATCCAGGCGGAAAAGGCCTCGATGTTCGGCTGCTGCGGGTGATCAGGTACGTACACGAGATAGAAGCCGTAGCCCGGGAGACATAGATCATGTGCCTTCACCAGCGCTCCACTTTTGAGTTCGCGGCTGACCACGACGTCGCTGCAGATCGCGATGCCTTGACCCGCCGCAACCGCATCAATCGCATGTAGCTCTTCACGGAAACTCAGATCCCACGCTTTGTTGGTATCTGGGATGCCGGGATCGATCAAGCGTGCGGTCGCGAGCCATCGCGACCACGTCGGCGCTTGGCGGTCGCGGTTCATCCAATCGAAATGGATCAATGGATAATCGAGCAAATCGACAACGCGCTCGATCGGTCGGGAGGCATTCGCGAGCAATTCCGGGCTGCATACTGGAAAGAAGGTGTCTCGGAAAATTTCTTGCGCGGCAAGGTCCGCAGGCATTCTGCGCGCATAACGGATCGCGACATCGGCATTGCCGGCGCGCAGGTCCAGCACAGCATCAGTCCCAATGATTTCCAGCGGAAACTTCGGGTGCTCTTCCTGCCACTTAGGCAGGCGCGGCACCAGCCATCGGCTGGCAAATGCATTCGGGCTCGTCACGCGCAGCGGAGATTGGCCGACGCCCGCCGAAACCGATGCAATCGCTGTGGCGAAACCGTCGAAACTGTTCCGAAGCACCGGGAACAGCCGTTCGCCCGCGCCCGTGAGCACAAGCGGCCGGGGGCGCCGCCGGAATAAGGGTTGTCCGCAAATGTCCTCAAGCAATCGAATTTGGTGACTTATCGCTGTGGGCGTCACGCCGAGTTCGGCCGCGGCCTCCCTGAAGCTCATGCGCCTGGCCGCGGCTTCGAAGGCGCGAAGGGATCCGAGCGGCGGAAGCTTCCTCATTCATTTAGCCTAGATGAATTTGACTCATCTAGCGACTGAGATATTCGATTTTGCTGGGAAAGAAGAGGCCATGAGACGATCGCGATCCGAGCATAAACGTTAAGTACCGAATCACCTTGCCCAGGCCGTGCCGGGTAACGAAGGAAAATCTCAATGAACTCTCTCGGGTTTGACGACAATTCCAAGGCCGAGCCCACCCTGCAAGCATCGGACATCGCGCGGCTCAGACAGACAATTGGTGGCGATTTGGTCCTTCCCGACGATCCTGATTATGACCAGGCGCGCAGGGTTTGGAATGGGATGGTCGATAAGAGACCGGCGGCGATCGTCTATTGCGCCGGATCGGACGATGTCGTCACGGCCATCAGCTTCGCCAGATCGCGAAAGTTCATCGTCTCCGTTCGCGGCGGGGGCCACAATATCAGCGGCTGTTCGGTGTGCGATGCCGGTGTGGTGATCGATGTGTCGCGCATGAAGCGGATTGAGGTCGACCCCGCCCGCGGGATTGCGCGCGCCCAGGCCGGCTTGACCTTAGGAGAGTTCGACGCCGCTACGCAGTCCTATGGGCTAGCGACGACCATGGGGGTCAATGCTGATACGGGCATAGCAGGACTGACCCTTGGGGGCGGATTCGGCAAGCTCGGCCGCAAATATGGACTTAGCTGCGATAACCTCATCGCGGCGGAAATCGTGACGGCGGATGGCCAATTTTTGAAAGCAAGCGCGACCGAAAACGCGGATCTATTCTGGGCTATACGCGGCGGCGGCGGCAACTTCGGGATCGTTACGACTTTCGAATACCGGCTTCATCCGTTGGGTCCACTTCTCCTGGCAGGGTCCGTGCTGCACCGCTACGACCACGCGCGCGATGCGATGCGATTCTACCAGGCGTTTTCAAGCAAGGCTCCGGATGAGCTGAGCCTGGATGCGGCGCTCGTGACAGCGCCCTCCGGCGAGCGCTTTTTCAGCATCTCGGCGTGTTACATCGGCCCGCTCGACGAGGGCGAGCACGCCGTCAAGCCGCTGAGAGAATATGGCGCGCCAGTTGAAGACAGCATTGCGGCCGTCTCGTACCTTCAAATCCAATCAGCCGGCGACAGCACCTTTCCGCGCGGGCGTCGCTACTACTGGAAGGCGCAGTCGCAGTTCTTGCGCGAAATTACCGATCAGGCGATCGATACCTTGCTCACGGCTTACGCGACCGCACCCAGCGGGTCGCTTCTTGTCCTGCAGCAGGTTGGCGGCGCAATCGCGCGTGTACCGACAGCCGAAACCCCGTACGTGAACAGAGATGCGCTCTACGACTGCTTCCCGATCTCGATCTGGGACAATCCGGCTGAAGACGAAGAGCACATCCGGTGGGCGCGTGATTCATGGGACGCAATGAGGCCGTTCTCCACTGGGGGCGTCTATGCGAACAATCTTGGCGAAGAGGGCGCGGACAGGGTTAAAGCGGCATACGGCGAGAACTACCCGCGATTGGCCGTCTTAAAAAGCAAGTATGATCCGACCAATTTCTTCAGCCAAAACCAGAACATCAGGCCTCCAAAGGATGCGATTCCCGCGGGGGCCGAATAACTCAGTGATCGAAGGTTGCTGTAATTTGTCGAGAAACACCAGGAGGAAGATCAAGGCTGGTTGGGTCAACAACGGACCTCCAACCTAACAGCGCGGACGTCCGTCTTCCACCATTGCCAACAGGCGGCTATTGCGATCTTGTCACCACGACACACGCCCTATCCCGATTGTGCTTCCTTCGGCAGGCTCCACGGAAACAGCAGGCGCTCGGCGAGGACGACCAGGTGGTAGAGGACGAGGCTGGCGGCGACGAGGATGCCGAGGGCGGCGAAGGCCTGCGGTACCTTGAAGAGCGAGGTCGAGAACAGGATCAGAAAGCCGAGGCCCTTTTCGGCGGCGACGAACTCGGCGATGACGGCGCCGATCACCGACAAGGTGACGGAGACCTTGAGGGCGCTGAAGATATAGGGGATCGCGAAGGGCAGACGGATCTGGGTGAACTCGCGCCAGCGGCCGGCGCGCAGCGAGCGCGACAGCTCGATCAGCTCCTCGGGCGTCGCGCGGAGGCCGGTCGCTGTGCCGATGACCAGCGGAAAGAAGGTCACCATGCAGGTGATGACGACGCGCGGCAGCATGCCGACCCCGAGCGTCACGACAATGATCGGCGCCACCGCGACGATCGGCGTCGACTGAATGACAACCAGCAGCGGATAGACGGTGCGCGAGAGGAAGCGCGAGGAGGTCAGCGCCACCGCCAGGGGCACGCTGATCGCGATCGAGACGGCATAGCCGACGACGACGATCTGCAGCGTCGCGACGAAATGCTCGCGCCATTGCGCGACGCCGAGGTTTTCGCCGGCGAGGACGATGGCGCTCGGCGCCGGCAGCACGAAGGCCGGCAGGTGCAGCAGGCGGCAGGCGATCTCCCAGACAACGACGATCGCGACGAGGGTGAGGAGCGGTGCCAGCCGGTCCCCGAGCCGCAGGACGCGGGCGATCACCTCACGCGGCCAGGGTGCGCGAGAAGATCTTGCGGCGGATATCGTTGGCGAGCTCATTGAAGATCGGCACCGTCATGGTTTCAAGGCCGCGCGGCCGGTCGAGCGGCACCTCGATCGCCTCGCGGATATGCGCCGGCCGCGGGCTCATCACCAGGATGCGGTCGGCGAGAAGCAGCGCCTCGGGGATCGAATGGGTGACGAAGATCACCGTCTTGGGCCGCTCGGTCCAGATGCGCAGGAGCTCGAGGCTCATCTCGTCACGGGTCAGCGCGTCGAGGGCCGAAAAGGGCTCGTCCATCAGCAGGATTTCGGGATCGTGCAGCAGCGACCGGGCGATCGCGACGCGCTGCTGCATGCCGCCCGAGAGCTCGTCAGGCCGCTTGGAGGCGAAATCGGCGAGGCCAACCAGCTCGAGCAGCTCGCGGCCGCGCTCGCGCGTCGCGGCGTCGACCCGGCCGTGCTTGTGCTTCGCCGGGAAGGTGACATTGCCCAGGATGTCGAACCACGGCAGCAGGGTCGGGCGCTGGAACACCATGCCGATCTCGTCGCGCGGCTCGGTGACGCGCGCGCCGGCGATCTCGACGATGCCACGGGTCGGCCGGATGAGGCCGGCGATGAGGCGGAGGATCGTCGATTTGCCGCAGCCCGAGGGGCCGATCACCGCGACGAACTCGTGGCGGGCGATCGCGATGTCGATCTTGTCGAGGGCGAGGATCGGGCGACCGTCGCGTGCCGTGAACGCGTGGCTGACGCCCGCCAGGCTGATGACGGGCGCCGGCATCGCGTTTCAGCTCTTCGGAACGAACGCGCGGTCGACCAGCGTCTCGGGGTCGAGCTTGTCGAGGGGATACTTCTGCGCCTTGGCGACCCAGACCCAGGTCTTCTTGAGCAGCTCGGGGTTGAAGCTGCCCATGCCGTCCTTGCTGGCGATGTCGTTGGCGATCAGCGGGATCGATGCCGTGAAGGCGGCCGTCGCCGTGCTGGCGTCGAGCGTCGGGGCTGCGGCATGGACGGCGGCGCCGGCCTCGTCGGGATGGTCGATGCAATATTGCGTCGCCTTCATCGTCGCGCGGGCGAATTTCGCGACGATTTCGGGATGCTCCTTGATCATCTTGTCGGAGGCGAAGATCGAGAGCCCGTAGCCGTCGAGCCCGTAGTCCGACCAGTTGATGATCGACAGCTTCTTGCCGGCCTCCTTGACGACGCCCTCGGTCGAAGGCCCGACGGTGATCCAGTTGATGGTGGCGTCGACCTGGCCGGAGGCGAGCATCGGCGCCAGCGCGCCGGGATCGACCTTGAGGAGCTTGACCTTCTCGGGATCGATGCCGTTCTCCTGCAGGACGACCGGCCAGATGGTGTTCGAGGACGAGAAGGTCGCCGTCGCGATGCTGTGGCCGACGACGTCTTTGAGCGTCTTGATCGGGCTGCCGTCGAGGACGAAGAGCGCGTCCGGCTGCTTGGTATAGACCGAGAGGATCGCCTTTGCCGCAACGCTGCCGCCGCTCTCCGCCGCCGCGCTCATCAGCGCGCTGATTCCGCCGGTCGCGAAATCGGCGGCGCCGGTCGCGACCTTGGTGATCGCGTCGGACGAGCCGCGGCCGTTCTGGATGCTGACCTCGAGGCCTTCGGCGGCATAGAATCCCTTCGAGACGCCGAGATAGGGCGGCGCCTTGTCGCCGCCGGGCAGCCAGTCGAGTTCGAGCACGACCTTGTCCGCCGCCGAGGCGGAGACGCTGACAAGAGCGCAGGCAGCTGCCAGCGCGGCGCGGGACAGGAATTGCATGGGTTCGCCTTCTCGGTTTGGTTTGCGCGTGCGAGATCGATCGATCGCGCGTTGCACAAATCAGCAGCAAGTTCCGTGCCACTGAGCCCGTTTCGGCGGTCTTCGGCGCGTCGCAAACGGCGCCGTTCCGTCCTCGTTCACTGCTTGGCGCGACGGGCGGCCTCGTCCATGATGGCCTGCCGCTCGGCGCGGATCTGCTGCTCCTGAACCGCGAGGACGTCGAGCCGGCGCTGAAGGTCGCTGTTGCTGAAATCCTTCTTCGCTTCCGGCGTATAGACGGGAGTGCCGACCGGATCGTGCCGGATGATGTCCTTGCTGTCGACTTTCGCGGGATCAAGGGGACGCGCATTGAAGAAGTTCTGTGCGCTCGCATAGCCCGACGCCAGAGGCAGGGCGGCTATGGCGGCCAAAACCAACTTACGCATGCGATCATCCTTCCGGGACCTGAGCCAGTGTCTTGCTCGATAACCGGATATCAAAATCAGGAAATACCCTCTCCTGCAAGGTCCTGAGAAATTGAACTCTGCTTTCGCGCGACGGGCCGTCGCTCACGGATTTGAGCGACGGCCGTCCCGGCGTTCAATCAACGATTGGCGCGTCGTGCGGTCTCGTCGGCGACGGCCTGTTGCTCGGCGCGAAGCTGTTGCTGTTGCGTCGCGAGCTGATTCGCCTTGCGCTGCAGGTCGCGGTCGCTGAGCTTGCTGTAGTCCTGCGGACCGGAGGTGCCGATGTTGCCGTTCTTGTCGTCCGACTGGACGATCAGGTCGCGGCGGTCGACCCGGCTCGGATCCAGAGGGGCGCTGTAGAATTGTTGGGCGGTCGCATAACCCGACGTCAGCGACGCCGCCGCGACGGCTGCCAGGAGAAACTTGCGCATGATGGTGTCCTTTCCAATTTCCGCTGCCGCTCGAGGCAAGCAGCTGGGATGTGCTTGGTGTCGTCTGTCGTAGCACGAGCCCATGTTGGAATTGCGCCGTTATAGACAACTTCGGATCGCAAAACCGTGATCGGGCGCACAGGCCCTGCGGCCGGTGCCGCGAACGTTGCATCCGGACGGCGACCTCTGGCACGGTTCCTGCTTAACGATGCCGGGCTCAGCAGAGCCGGTACATTATTTGGTGATTTGGCGGTGCAGGGCGGGTTCAGCACGGAAATCTTGCAGCGGATCGAGGCGCTTGCGGCGATCAGCGAGGATCCCGCATGGCTGACCCGCGTCTTCCTCAGCCCCGAGCACCGCCGGGCGAACGCCCTGGTGCAGTCGTGGATGAGCGAGGCGGGGATGGCGACGCGCAGCGACGCCGTCGGCAATATGATCGGCCGATATGAAGGCGAGCGGCCCGGGCTGCCGGCTTTGGTCCTTGGCTCGCATCTCGACACGGTGCGCAAGGCCGGGAAATACGACGGCATGCTCGGAGTCGTCACCGCGATCGCCTGCGTTGCCGCATTGCACCGCGCCGAACGCCGGCTTCCCTTCGCGGTCGAGGTGATCGGCTTCGCCGACGAGGAGGGCGTGCGGTTCGGCGCCACGATGCTCGGCAGCCGCGCCGTCGCGGGCACTTTCGACAGCGCCTTGCTCGACCGTCGCGACGGCGCGGGGGTCACGATGGCGCAGGCGTTGCACGACTTCGGATGCGATCCGACAGTGCTGGCCGGCGCTGCCATGGCGCCGCGCGACATCCTTGCCTATGCCGAGCTGCACATCGAGCAGGGGCCGGTGCTCGAGGCGCGCGGTCTGCCGGTCGGCTGCGTCACCTCGATCAACGGGGCATCGCGCTTCGAGGTCGACGTCGTCGGCACCGCCGGCCATGCCGGTACCGTGCCGATGGCAACGCGCCGCGATGCGCTCGCGGCGGCGGCGCAATGCGTGCTGGCGATCGAGCAGCGCTGCCGCGGCGAGGCGGATCTGGTCGGCACGGTCGGCGTCCTGCAGGTCAGTCCCGGCGCGATCAACGTCATTCCCGGGGAAATCCGCTTCGCGATCGACTTGCGCGCTCCGCACGATGCGCAGCGCCGGCGCGCCGAGGCGGATGTGCTGGAGCTGCTCGCGGCGATCGGCAGGGAACGCGGCGTCGCGATCGCGCCGCGCAAGGTGCACGACCTGCCCGCGGCGGCCTGCGCGCCGTGGCTGATGGCGCAGATCGACCGCGCCATCGCCGCCGAGGGCGTGGCGCCGCTGCGGCTGCCGAGCGGCGCCGGGCATGATGGGATGGCGATGATCGCGGTTGCCGAGATCTGCATGATCTTCGTGCGCTGCGCCGGCGGGATCAGCCACAATCCCGCGGAAGCGATCACGGCCGAGGATGCCGAGATTGCGGCGCGGGTCCTGCTGCGCTTCATCACCGATTTCGAGCCGAAGGCAGGACCATGACGCCCGACCAGGAAAACCGGATCCGAAACTTCATCGACGTGCAGCACCCGGCGCAGATTCGGTTCCTCGCCGAACTCGTCAAAGTACCGTCCGACAATCCGCCGGGGGACTGCGCGCCGCATGGCGCGCGCGCCGCCGAGCTGCTGCGCGGCCTCGGCCTGACGGTCGAGACGGACCCGGTGCCGGCAGCGGATGCCGCAGCCTGCGGCATGATCAGCGCCACCAATCTGATCGTCCGGCGCCGCTTCGGCCCCGGTCCGGTCGTCGCGCTCAATGCCCATGGCGATGTCGTGCCGCCCGGCGAGGGCTGGTCGAGCGATCCCTACGGTGCCGAGATCCGCGACGGGATCATGTACGGTCGCGGCGTCGCCGTCTCGAAATCCGATTTCGCGACCTATGCCTTCGCGCTGCTGGCGCTCGAGGCGAGCGGCATGGCGCTCGGCGGGACGGTCGAGCTGCACCTGACCTACGACGAGGAGGCCGGCGGGCTGATCGGTCCCGGCCGCCTCATCGCGCAAGGGCTGACCAAGCCCGATTTCGCGATCAGCGCCGGATTTGCCTACAATATCGTCGTTGCCCACAACGGCTGCCTGCACCTCGAGGTGAAGGTGCACGGGAAATCGGCGCATGCGGCGCGGCCCGATACCGGCGTCGACGCGCTCGAGGCGGCGACGACGCTGCTCGGCGCGCTCTATGCCTATCGCGCCGAGCTGTCGCGGATCCGCTCGTCGGTGCCGGGCATCGACCATCCGACGCTGGTCGTCGGGCTGATCAGCGGCGGCATCAACACCAATGTCGTGCCGGATCTCGTGATACTGCGGATCGACCGCCGGATCATCCCGGAGGAAAATCCCGAGCAGGCCGAGCGCGAGTTGATCGCGCTGATCGAGCAGGTCTGCGGCAGGATTTCCGTTGCGGTCGACGTCAGGCGCATCCTGCTGGCGCTGCCCCTGAAGGCGCAGCCCGGGCAGGAGGCGCTGGTCGCGTTGCTGCAACGCCACGGCCGCGCCATCATGGGCGAGGAGATCAAGGCCGAAGGCGTGCCGCTCTACACCGATGCGCGGCTCTACAGCGCTGCCGGCATTCCGACCGTGCTCTATGGCGCGGGGCCGCATTCGCTGCTCGACGCGAACGGCCATCGCGCCGACGAAAACCTGGTGCTCGAGGATCTTCGCAAGGCGACGCAGGTTGTGGCGCTGACCCTGGCGGATCTCCTGTCGCCGCAATCCGGAGAGTGATCGTGACCGACTATCCCCGCGACTTGATCGGCTACGGCGCGACGCCCCCGCAGGCGCAATGGCCGGGCGGCGCCCGCGTCGCGCTGCAGTTCGTCATCAACTACGAGGAGGGCGGCGAGAACGCGATCCTGCACGGCGATGCGGCGTCGGAAACCTTCCTCTCCGAGATCATCGGCGCCGTTCCCTTCGTCGGGCAGCGTCACATGAGCATGGAATCGATCTACGAATACGGCACACGCGCCGGATTCTGGCGCTTGCTGCGGCTGTTCGAGGGGCGCCGCATCCCGGTAACGTTCTTCGCCATCGCAATGGCGCTCGAGCGCAATCCCGAGGCGGCGCGTGCCATGGTCGAGCAGGGCCACGAGATCGCCGGCCATGGCTGGCGCTGGATCGACTATCGCGACATCGACGAGGCGACCGAGCGGGCGCATATGGCGCGCGCCATCGAAACGATCAGGACGCTGACCGGGCAGCGGCCGCTCGGCTGGTACACCGGGCGAACGAGCGAGAATACGGCGCGCCTGGTGGCAGAGGAGGGTGGCTTTCTCTACGACGCCGATTCCTACGCCGACGATTTGCCGTACTGGACGAAAATCGCCGGCCGCGACCAGCTCGTCGTGCCCTATACGCTCGACGCGAACGATATGCGCTTTGCGACTGCCCAAGGTTTCAACTCCGGTGATCAATTTTTCGCCTATCTCCGTGACGCCTTCGACGTGCTCTACGAGGAAGGCGCGGCGACGCCGAAGATGATGTCGGTCGGGCTGCATTGCCGGATCGCCGGGCGGCCGGGACGGTTCGCCGCGCTGCAGCGCTTCCTCGACCATGTCGAGCGGCACGACAAGGTGTGGATCTGCCGCCGCCTCGACATCGCGCGGCACTGGCATGCGACGCATCCGCCGGGCTGATCCCGCAACCAGAGATACGGCACGGTTCTTGCGTCGGATGCGCCGGCGCGATGGCGGAATTTGCAGCGAAATCGGGAATTTAGAACATGGATGTCGTCGCGACGGAGTGGTTGAGCACCGTCATCAGGTGGCTGCACGTCGTTGCCGGGATCGCCTGGATCGGCAGCTCGTTCTATTTCATCCACCTCGACCTCAGCCTCAAGGCGACGCCAGGGCGGCCGGAGGGGACTCAGGGCGAGGCGTGGCAGGTCCATGGCGGCGGCTTCTACAACATGGTCAAATACCTCGTCGCGCCGTCGCGTCTGCCGAAGGAGCTGACGTGGTTCAAGTGGGAGGCCTATACGACCTGGCTGAGCGGCTTCGCGCTGCTCTGCGTCGTCTATTACTTCAACGCCGACCTCTTCCTGATCGACAAATCGGTGCTCGACATCTCGCCGCCGGTCGCGATCGCGATCAGCATCGCGACGCTGCTGGTCGGCTGGCTGGTCTACGAGGCGATGTGCCGCTCGAAGCTGGGCGAGTACGAGAACGCGCTCGCCGGCGTCGGCTTCGTCTTTCTGGTCCTTCTCTGCTGGGGCGCGACGCATCTCTTCAGCGGCCGCGGCGCCTTCATCCAGATGGGCGCGCTGATCGGCACGATGATGGTCGCGAACGTTTTCGTCATCATCATTCCCAACCAGAAGAAGACGGTCGCCCAATTGCTCGCCGGGCAGGCGCCGGACCCGCGCTACGGCAAGCAGGGCAAGCAGCGCTCGGTGCACAACAACTACCTGACGCTGCCGGTCGTCTTCCTGATGCTGGCCAACCATTACCCGCTGATGTTCGCGACGCGGTACAATTGGGTGATCTTCGCGCTGGTCCTGGTGATCGGCATGCTGATCCGGCATTTCTACAATCTGCGCCATGCCGATCTGCCGAACCCCTGGTGGGTCTGGGCGGTCGCCGGGGCGGCGATGGCGGCGATCGGCTATCTCTCCTGGGCCGGCTCGCGCATCGCGCTGGAGGTCTCCGCCGCGACGCCGGCGGTGACGCTCGATCAGGTCGCCGAGGTCGTCGCGACGCGTTGCAGCGTTTGTCATGCCGCCGAGCCGGTCTGGGCGGGTTTCGTGCATCCGCCGAAGAACGTCATGCTCGACACGCCGGAGAACGTGCTGCTGCACCGCAAGGAGATCGCAATCAACGCCGTGCTGTCGAACGCGATGCCGCCGGGCAACGTCACCGAGATCACCGACGAGGAGCGCCGCCTGATCGGCGCCGGCCTCGCGCGTCTCGCGGCGTCGAAGTGAGCGGGGGACGCGATGGCTGACATCACCCTCGACGAGCTCAATCGCAGCGACGCTTCGTCGTTCGTCACGCGCCTCGCTAATGTTTATGAGCATGCGCCGTGGGCGGCGGAGCGGGCGTTTGCCGCGCGTCCCTTCGCGACGGTGGCGGCGCTGCATGCGGCGATGCACGCGGCGGTTCGCGCGGCCTCCGATGGCGAGCGCAGCGCGCTCATCAAGGCGCATCCCGACCTCGCCGGCAAGGCGGCGCGCGCCGGTGCGCTCACCGCGGAATCGACCAGCGAGCAGCTGACCGCCGGGCTCGACCGTCTCTCGGAGGAGGAGTTCGACGCCTTCCACCGGCTCAATACCGCCTATCGCGAAAAATTCGACATCCCCTTCATCGTTTCGGTCCGCCGCCACACCAAGGATTCGATCATCGCCAGCTTCGAGCGGCGCCTGATGCATGATGCCGCGGCAGAGCGCGCGACGGCGCTCGCCGAGATCGATCGTATCGCCGCGCTGCGGCTCGAAAGTCTCGTCGCCGGCGACGGGAGCCTGCGGCTTGACGGCAGGCTGTCGACGCATGTCCTCGACACGCATCTCGGCCGGCCCGCAACGGGGGTCGCGATCGAGCTGCGCGAGCTGTCGCGCCGCAATGCGCCGCGGACAATCGCGCGCGCCGTCACGAACGCCGACGGGCGGACGGATGCGCCGCTGATCGCCGGACGGCCGGTGCCGATCGGCAGCTACGAGCTGATCTTCGCCGTCGGCGATTATTTCAAGTCGCGCGGCGTGACGCTCTCCGATCCGCCGTTCCTCGACCTCGTCCCTCTGCGGTTCGGCATTGCCGAGGCGGAGGGTAACTACCACGTTCCTCTCGTGATGACTCCCTGGAGCTTCTCGACCTACCGCGGCAGCTGATGGATAAAATGGTCGAAGATATCGAGTTTCTCTTGAACGGCGAGAAGCGCAGGGTTGCGAATGTCGCGCCGACAACGACGGTGCTGGAGTATCTGCGCGGCGCCGAAAGAGCCTGCGGCACGAAGGAAGGTTGCGCCGAGGGCGATTGCGGCGCCTGCTCGGTCGTCCTCGGCGAAATCGTCGACGGGCGCATGCGCTATCGCGCGGTCAATGGCTGCATCGTCTTCCTGCCGCAGATCGCCGGCAAGCTGCTGCTGACGGTCGAAGGCCTCGCCGAGAAGCAGGAGTTGCACCGTGTGCAGCAGGCGATGGTCGACAGCGACGGCAGCCAATGCGGCTTCTGCACGCCGGGATTCGTCATGGCGCTCTTCGCCTTCCAGCACGGCGGCGAGCCGGCCGACGAGAATGCAATCCACGAGGCGCTCGCCGGCAACCTTTGTCGCTGCACCGGCTATCGGCCGATCATCGCGGCGGCGCGCGCCGTCGCCGGCAGCGAGGACCGGTTCGACGCGGCGGAGTGCGAGCTCGGCGCTGCCGTCGCTGCGCTTGCGGCCGACGAGGAGATCGCGATCTCGCTTCCGGGCGAGAAATTCTTCGTGCCGCGGACGATGGCACGGCTGCTCGCGTTGCGCGCCGAATACCCCACGGCGAATCTACTGGCGGGCGGCACGGACCTCGCGCTGCTCGTAACGAAGGAGTTTTGCAAGCTCGAAGCCGTCATCTCGGTAATGCGGGTCCCCGAGCTGGCGCGCATCGCGGTCGAGGGCGGCGTTCTGACGATCGGCGCCGCGGTGCCTTATACCGACGCGCTGCCGCTGCTGGAGAAATACTGGCCGTCGCTCGGTGGGATGATCCGCCGCATCGGGTCGCGCCAGATCCGCAACGTCGGGACCGTCGTCGGCAACATCGCCAACGCCTCGCCGATCGGCGACATGCCGCCGGCGCTGATCACGCTGGGCGCGACGCTGGTGCTGCGCTCTGCCGCTGGGGTGCGAGAGATCCCGATCGCCGATTACTTCCTCGATTATCGCAAGACGGCGTTGCGTGCCGACGAGATCATCGACTCCGTGCGCCTGCCGCTGCCGAAGGACGCAGCGCTGTTCCGCACCTACAAGGTCGCCAAGCGCTGGGACCAGGACATCTCGGCGGTGTGCGG
>JAQGID010000368.1 GCA_028291405.1 Rhodospirillales bacterium
CCATGCCGTGCTGACGCCGCCGCGCCTTACTTCCCCACCGCCTTCGCCTTCCACAGATCCCACGCCCGCTGCTCGGCGCCGGGCGGTGTCGGCTTGTTGCGGAACTCCGATTCCGCGTGCGAAACATAGGCGATCGGGCCGCCGAGGGTGGTCGCCTGGATGAGCGCCTTGGCATTCACCTCGGTGTAGACCGCACGCGAGACGACGGTCGGGATGTCGGGTCCGACGACGACGTCGCCATGGGCGCGCAGCAGCGCGACGGCATTGCCGCCGAGCACCTCGGCGAGCGCCTTGCCCTGCGCGTTGTCGGTCACCATCAGGTTGGTGACGCCGAATTTCTTGGCGATGTCGAAGACCGGAGCGCCCTGGTCGAGGAAGGAGGCGGTGTGTTGGATCGGCCGCAGCTTGACCTTGGTGACGCTGAACGGGATGACAGAGGGCGAGTGGCTGTGCACCACCGAATTGACCTTGGGATCCGCCTTGTAGATCTCGCTATGGATGAAGCGCTCCTGATAGACGAGACGGCCACGGGGATCGATCGGCGCGCCCTCGAGATCGAACTCCATGATGTCGGCCGCCGTCACCAGCGCCGGGGCCAGCGAGCGCGACATCAGGAAATGCTGCGGGTTGGTCGGCGAGCGGACGCTGATGTGGCCGTAGCCGTCCAGCACGCTTTCTTGGTAGAGCACGTGATTGGCGGCGACGAGATCGTCGATCAGCTTCTCCGGTGCAATCGGCGCCTGCTGCTGCGCGAGCACCGGCGCGGCATAGAGCGCCATGGCGACCACGACGCCTAAGGCCAGACTTAGATACGCCGATCTCGGATAGCGTCGCGCGGTCATATTGCCTCCCATTGCTCGTTCTCTAGCGTTGCCGGCAAGTGTGCCGGAAGCGGCGGCGATTTTCGAGGTCTTTGGTGCAAGCTGGAATTGCAGCGCGCCCGGCCGCATACTGTCGTGCAAGACCCCTGCCGCCTCGCAATCGGAGAGACAATTGGCAAAGCTCAGGCATTTCGCCCTCGTCGTCAGCGACCTCGAACGCTCCGCCAAATTCTACGAGGAGGTGTTCGGCCTCAAGCGCGTCGGCCGCGACGATCTCGAGATCGGCTCCGGGATCTATCTCTCCGACGGCGTCGTCAATCTGGCGCTGCTGACCAAGGCCGGTGGCGAGGCGACGAAGAACGTCGGCGCCAATCATTTCGGTTTCATCGTCGACGACCTCGAGGCGACGCAAAAGAGCATCGAGGATGCCGGCGGGACCTTCTTCTTCGATCTCGGCGCCACCAAGGACGATTTGAACTTCGAGCGGAAGTTCAAGGATCACGACGGCATCGTCTTCGACATCTCCGAGAAGGGCTGGCTCGGGACGACGCGGTAAATATCGTCCGCCATTCCCGCGTCCCCCCTTACGATCGTCATCCCGGCGAAAGCCGGGATCCATGGCGCCCGAGGGCTGGAAAGCGGACGAATGGATCCCGGCTTTCGCCGGGATGACGATCAGCGTGGGTGGAGCGGGAAACTGGACTAGAACCCCAGCGCCCGGCTCGCCCGCTCCGCCCCCTCGACCAGCGCTTTCAGCTTCGCCCAGGCGATCTGCGGGTGCGACCTGCCGCCGAAGCCGCAGTCCGTGCCGGCCATGACGTTCTCCTTGCCGACCAGCTTGGCGAAGCGCTGGATGCGCTGCGAGACCAGCTCGGGATGCTCGACGATGTCGGTCGAATGGCTGACGCAGCCGGGGACGAGGATCTTGCCCTCGGGCAGCTTGACCGTCTCCCAGACGTCGTACTCATGCTCGTGGCGGGCGTTGGCGGCCTCGAAGAGATAGGCCTGCGCCTTCACCTTCAGCATGATGTCGACGATCTTGCTCATCTCGATGTCGAAGGCGTGCGGCCCGTGCCAGCTGCCCCAGCAGAGGTGGTAACGAATCTGCTCCTCGGGGATGTTGACGAGCGCGTGGTTCAGCGCCTCGATCCGCATCGTGCACCATTTGCGGAAGGCATCGAGGCCCATCTGCATGCCGATGCGGTCCCACATCGCGGGCAGCCAGGCGTCGTCGACCTGCAGCAGGAACCCCGCCTTGGCGATCGTCTCGTACTCGGTCTTCATCGCCTCGGCGATGGCGTAGATGAACTCTTCCTCGCTCTTGTAGAACTCGTTCTGGCGATAGGGCTCGAGGCTCGCCGGCGCCGTCGTCGTCAGGAACGAATCCTCCGGCGCGACGCTGGCCGCGAGGATGTCGATCTCGCGCTGCAGATCGGCCTGGCCGCGATAGGTGATCGGCGCCGTCGCGACATACATCGGCCGCACCGCCCGGATCTGCTGGCCGGGTGCGAAGAACAGCGTGCCGCGCTCGGCGGCGTATTTGTAGAATTCGGCGAATTCCTCGCGGTCCTTGCCCATCGCCATCGGCGCCTTGGCACCCGCCGGCGGCCGCGCCTCGAAGCCGCCGAAGCGCTCCTCGACATACGAGAGCCAGTCGCCGCCTTTGGTGTACTCGCCCTCGTTGACGATATCGATGCCGATCGTGCGTTGCTTTTCGATCACCGCCGCGACCGCCTTGCGCAGCCGCTCATCGTAGCCGGGCTCCGATCTTTCGAGTGGCGCCAGCTCCGGCAGGCTGCCGATATGCGTCGTCAGGATCTTGTCGGTACTCCGCCTCATGTCCCTCTCCTGTCGCCTTTCGTATCAGCGCGCGGTCACCCGCCAGAACGAGGCCCGCCGCTCGGCGCGGCGTACGATCTCGTTGAGGATGATCGCCATCACCGCCAGCACCGCGACCAGCGCGAACATGCCCGCCGGATCGAAGCTGTTGGTGAATACCTGGGTATAATAGCCGATCCCGGCCTGCGAGCCGTAGAGCTCCGCCAGGATGACCCCGAGCAGCGTCGCCGACATGCCGAGGCGCAGGCCGGAGAAGAGGCTCGGCACCATGTGCGGCAGGACGACGCGGCGGAAGATGAGCAGTCGGCCGGCGCCCATCGACCGCGCCGCCTTGAGATGCGCCGGCTCGACGGTCTGCGCCCCGGCAACGACGTTGAGCAGGATGGGGAAGATGCCGTGGCTGACGCCGAAGGCGATCTTCGAGGCGGGGCCGATGCCGAAGTAGAGGACGAAGAGCGGCAGGACCGTCACCTGCGGGATCGAGTAGATCAGCAGGACCAGCGGCAGCGCGCTGCGCAGCGTAAAGCGATGCAGGC
This sequence comes from Rhodospirillales bacterium, assembly GCA_028291405.1. GTDB lineage: Bacteria > Pseudomonadota > Alphaproteobacteria > ATCC43930 > CGMCC-115725 > URHD0088. The sequence continues at coordinate 3,197 of JAQGID010000368.1, forward strand.
CGATCGGAACGCCGAGCGCGATCCCGGCGACGGTTGCGATGCCGAAGGCGGCGAGCAGCTCGTAGAACGAGACGAGGATCGCGTGCCGGATGTCGGAATCAGCGAGGATGCGCGGAAAGGCGGCGATTACCGCCGAGGGCGGGCTGATGAACTCCGGGTCGAGGATCGTATGGCCGGCGACCTCCCAGGCAACGACGGCGAGCACGACGATGCCGGCGCGGACCCAGCCGGGACTGAGGCGCAGCCCGGCCCGGTCGGTCATCGCCAGGTTCATCGCCGCCGCCTTCATGATGCCGCCGCGACGCGGTTGAAGCGGCTCTGCAGCAACGACAGCAGCGTGTTGAGGATCGCGGCGATCAGGATCACGAACAGGATATAGGCGAACATCGCCGCGGTGTTCATGCCTTCCCCGAGCTGCACGATCTGGCTGCCGAGCCCGTCGAGGCCGGCGATCATCTCGCTGCCGATGATCGAGAAGAAGCCGATCAGGAAGCCGATGCGGATGCCGCTGACGATGACCGGCAGGGCGGCCGGCAGGAGGACGCGCTTGAACATCTGCCAGCGCGTCGCGCCGAGCGACTGCGCGACCGTGACGAAACGGGCGTCGACCGCGCCGATGCCGCCGATCGTGTTGAGCACGATCGGGAAGAAGGCATAGGTGGCGCCGAAGGCGATCTTGGATTCGATGCCGATGCCGAGGAACAGGATGAAGAGCGGCAGGAAGATCACGATCGGCACCGCGAAGATGCCGTTGAGCAGCGGCTCGAAGACGGCGACCCAGAAGCGCGAGCGCCCGATCAGGAAGCCGACGGTGAGCCCGGCGGCGAGCGCCAGCGCATAGGCGGCGAAGAGCTCGAACAGCGTCACCCCGAGATAGACGAAGACGGTACCGTTCGAGACGATGCGCAGGAGCTCGGTCATGACGCGATCGAAACGCGGCAGGAAGATCGGGCTGATCAGCCGCGCATTGCCGACATAGATCCAGCCGAGGACGCAGACCACCACGAAGCCGATCTGGATGGCGCGGGCCCGCCACGCCGTGCCGGTCATCCGCGCTGCTCCGCCAGCATCGGCGGGGCCGCCTCCTCCGGCTCCTCGCCGACGAGGCCGCCGACGGTCTTCTCGATCTCGTCGCGCAACAGGGCATAGAGCTCGTTGCGCTGCTCCGCAAAGCGCGGCGAGGCCATGAAGGCGGGGCCGCGGGGATGCGCGCCGGCCACCGCGATCGTCGCCTTGATCGCCGCCGGCCGCGCGGTCATGACGATGACGCGGTCGGCGAGGAAGACCGCCTCAGAGAGGCTGTGCGTCACGAAGATGATCGTCTTGCCGGTCTTGGCGAGGAGGCGCGACAGCTCCTCGCCGAGATATGTCCGCGTCTGCTCGTCGAGCGCGGCGAAGGGCTCGTCCATCAGCAGGATACCGGTCTGAAGGGCGAGCGCCCGCGCCAGCGAGGCGCGCTGCTTCATGCCGCCGGAGAGCTGATGCGGGTAATGGTCGGCGAAATCCTTGAGCCCGACGGCCGCCAGCGTCGTCCGCGCCCTGCCCTCGCGCTCGGTCGCCGGGACGCCCTGAAACTCGAGCGCGACCTTGACGTTCTCGAGGATCGTGCTCCACGGGAACAGCGTGTTGTCCTGGAAGACGAAGGCGATCTCGTTCGGCGTCGGGCCGCGGATCACCCTTCCGTCGACCTTGACGACGCCGGTCGACGGCTGGATCAGCCCGCCGATGATGTTGAGCAGCGTCGACTTGCCGCAACCGCTGGGTCCGATCAGGCAGACCATCTCGCCGCGGCGGATCTCGAGCGAGACCTCGCGCAGCGTCTGCAGGAGGCCCGCCTGGGCCCCCTTCAGATAGGCGTGCGAGACCTTCTCGACCGTGATCGCGACATCGCCGGCAAATGCCATCGGCTCACTCCTCCGGCGCGCGCTACTGCTTCGCCGGGACGAACTGGCGCGTCAGGATCTCCTCGTCCTTCGGGACCGTCTCGAGGATGCCCATCTCAGTGAAGGACTCCTTGAGGACGGCGAGCGCCTTGGGATCGAAGACGCCGTCGTCGGACATCATCTTGATCTCGGCGTCGTAGGTGCGGCTCATCACCGCGGGGCTCTGCTTGAGGACGCGCGCCGCGATTTCGACCGATTTCTCCTTGTTCGCCTTGATATAGGCGATCGTCTGGAACCAGCCGTTGACGAAGCGCTGGACCAGCTCGGGCTGCTTGTCGATCAGCGCCTGGCGCGCGTAGATCACGTGGGTGATGAAATCCGGCGCGTATTTCGCGAGGTCGAACAGGATGCGGCCGTTCTTCTGCTCCTCCATCGCATAGCCGACCTCGGTCGCGAACATCAGCCCATCGACCTGGTTGGTCTTGAGCGCGGCGAGAAACGGCTCCATCCCGCCGAGCGGCACCGAGGTGAGATCGGTCGGCTTCCATCCTTCGGCGATCGCCATCCGCTTGACCAGCCAGTCGGTGAGCGACCCGACGGTGGTGACGGCGAGCTTCTTGCCCTTCAGGTCGGCGATCGTCTTGAAGGGCGAATCGTATTTGACGACGAGGGCGATGCTGTAGGGCGAGCTGGCGAAGGCGGCGACGCCCTTCGCCGGGACGCCCTTCGCCATGAAGCCGAGCGCCGGGCCGCTGCCGAGCGCGAAATCGAGGCTGTCGGCGGCAAGCGCCTGCTGCATCTTCGCATCGCCCGCGAAGGAGGTGACCTGGACGTCGAAGCCGTTCTTCGCCCAGGTGCCCGCCTCGATGCCGATCTCGACCGGCGTGAAGGTCCAGGCGAAGGGCACCGCCTTGCCGACGCGGATCGTATCGGCGGCACGCGCGCCGCTCGCGAGACCCGCCGTCAGCAGCGCGGCGCATGCGAGAATCCGCAGGAAGGTTCCGATCGCCTTGCCCTGTCGCATCATCGTCTCTCCTTCCGGGTTTTGCTTTATTGCCGTGATTTGCGTGTCGCGAGCGCCGTCGTGACGGCCGGGCCGATCTCGTCGAGATGGTCGAGGACGGTGGCGCCGGCGCCGCGCAGCGCCGCGATCTTGCCGGCGGCGCTGCCGAACTCGCCGGACACGATCGCCCCGGCATGGCCGAAGCGCATCCCCGGCCGCGTATGCTTGCCGGCGATCAGCGCGACCAGCGGCTTGGTATAGGCGCCCTCGCGGATCGCCGCCGCCGCGTCCTCCTCGTTGGTGCCGCCGATCTCGCCGTAGCAGACGACGGCGTCGGTCTCGTCGTCCTCCTCGAAGAGCTCGAGCAGCGTCCGCCACGAGGTGCCGATGAACGCGTCGCCGCCGACGCCGATCGCCGTCGAGATGCCGAAGCCCGACTTCATCAGGTAATAGGCCAGCGTCATCGTATTGCCGCCGCTGCGCGAGATGATGCCGATGCGGCCCTCGCGGAAGGCGATGCGCATCATGTCGATGCGGCCGCCGAGCCCGCCGATGATGCTCTTGCCCGGCGCCAGCAGCCCCGGCGAGTTCGGCCCGATGACGATCGCCCCGGCGCGCCTGGCATGCGCGATGATCTCCATCGCGTCGTGATGCGGCAGCCGTTCGGGCATCAGGCAGACGACGCGGATCCCGGCGGCGATCGCCTCGAGCGCGGCGTCCTTGGCGGCGGCGGAAGGCACGACGATCAGGCTGGCGTCGAGCGTCGGATGCTGCGCCTTGGCGGCGGCCACCGTGTCGTAGACGGGAATGCCGAGCGAGGTCTCGCCGCCGCGCCCCGGCGTTACCCCGGCGAGGACCACCGCGCCGGCCTCGCGCATCAGATTCGTCCGCAGCCGCCCTTCGCGTCCGGTCATGCCCTGGACGACGATTCGCGTGTTCTCGTCGATGAGGATCGACACCGCCTAGCTCCGCTCGAAGCCGGGCACGATGCCCTGCGCCTTGGTTTCGCGCAGGTACTCGTCGAGCTCCGGCATCGGCAGCGACCAGCTGATGCCGCCGAGCCCGTCGGTGGCGCAGGCGAGCTCGCAGGCGAGGCATTCGACGCAGCCGCCCTTGGCCGCCGCCTCCGGCGTCATGCGCAGCGCCGGGAGACCGTCTTGCAGCGTAATCGCACAGTTGAGATTGGGCGCGCTGCAGGCCGCGACGCAGGCCTTGGTCTCGCAGCGCGCGCAGGTCTCGAGATCGAAGCTGACGGTGCCGCCGGAGAACACCTCGAATTGCAAGATTGTCATGCCCGCATCCTCGCCGCCCTGCCGTCGCGCCATGTCGCGTGCAGCTCGCGAAAGGCCACCGCGACGTCGCGCTCCGTCGCATCGCGGCCGAGCAGCCGGACCAGCGGGCTGTCGGCGATGCCGTGGCGCTCGAACATCGCGAGCGCCGTCTCGTCCCAGGCGCCGCGGAAGCAGAGGACGCAGGGAATCTTCGGCTGGCCGCCGGTCGCGGCATAGAGCTCGAGGAACGCCTTGACGATGCCGCGCGCCGTATTGTCGAGCTGCTGGCTGGAGAGGCACGAGACGAAGACGTAGCCCTCGATGTCCGGCTGCGACAGGATCACCCGCGTGATCCGATAGAGCTTCGAGGCCGTCGGATTGCCCGAGGTGTCGCAGAAATTCTTCGGCCGGAAGCCGAGCACCACCAGCTCGTCCATCGTCGTCAGGCTGACGCCGGTGCCGACCCCGTCGAAGCCGATCGAGACCATGCCCTCGCTCGCCGCCAGCGAGCCGTCGGGATCGATCTGCACGAAATGCGCCGAGCCGCGGTGGTCGCCGTCGTCGATCAGCGCCGCGATCGCCTCGAGCCGCGTCGGCGGCCGGTCGCCGACCGCCTGGCCGGCGGCGATGCCGAGCTCGGGATGGCGGAAAAGCG
>JAQGID010000445.1 GCA_028291405.1 Rhodospirillales bacterium
TCGGGGCGCTGCTCTGCGGCTGGTTCGCCGAGCGCTTCGGCCGGCTGCGCACGCTGATCGTCGCGACCGCGATCTTCAGCTTCATGAGCATCGTCTGCGCCTTCGCCTGGGACTTCCAGTCGCTGGCGATCTTCAAGCTGATCCAGGGCATCGGCCTCGGCGGCGAGGTGCCGGTCGCGACCAGCTACATCAGCGAGATCGCGCGCTCGAAGGGGCGCGGCCGCTTCTTTATCCTCTACGAGCTGGCCTTCGCCTTCGGCCTGACGGCGACCGGCTTCGTCGGCGTCTGGGTGGTGCCGCATCTCGGCTGGCAGGCGATGTTCTACATCGGCGCGGCGCCGGCGATCATGGTCTTCTTCATGGCGGCGCTGCTGCCGGAATCGCCGCGCTGGCTCGCCTCGAAGGGGCGGCTTGCCGAGGCCGACCGCGCCGTCGGGCGGATCGAGAAGGCCATCATCAGGTCCGGCCGCGTCCTGCCGCCGGTCGACCCGGCGGCGCTCGACCGCCCGGACGACAAGCCGACCGACTGGCGCGAGCTGTTCCGCGGCATCTATCGCAGACGGACGATCTGCGTCTGGTTCATGTGGGCCTGCGGCTACGCCGTGACCTACGGGCTCATGACCTGGCTGCCCTCGCTCTTCACCAAGATCTACCACCTGCCGCCGGCCGAGGCGAACGCCTACGGGCTCTACAGCCAGCTGGTCGGCAACGCCGGCTCGATCGTCTGCGCCTTCGTCATCGACATCGTCGGACGCCGCCGCTTCTACACGACGGCGTTCTTCGGCAGCTTCGCCTCGCTCGGCGCGTTCTGGCTGTTCGCCGCCGATACGCCGACGTCGATGTTCATCTGCGGCGCGATCAGCCAGTTCTTCATCTCGGGCATCGCGATCAGCCTCTACATCTACACCGCAGAGCTCTACCCGACGCGCATCCGCGCCTTCGGGACGAGCATCGCGACCGCCTGGCTGCGCCTCGCCTCGGCGATCGCGCCGAGCGCCATCGGCTTCCTGCTCGCGACGACGACGATCCAGAACGTCTTCCTGGTGTTCGCCGGAATCGCCCTGCTCGGCGCCCTCGTCACGCTGTTCTTCGCGACGGAGACAACGAACCGGCACCTCGAGGAATTGTCGCCGTGATCGGCGAGAACGCTACGCGGCTTCCAGCCGGCGCGGACGCCCGTCGTCGTCCACCGCGACGAAGGTGAACTCGGCGTCGGTCACCCTGACCCGCTGGCCCTGGCCCTGGCGCAGGACCCATACCTCGACGTGCAGCGTGATCGACGTCTGGCCGATCCGCTCCACGTCGGTATAGCAGCAGACCGCATCCCCGACCGCGACGGGCCGGAGGAAATTGATATTCGATACGGCAACCGTGACGACCCGGCCTTTCGCAAGCGGCGTCGCGGTCATCGCGGCGGCCGCGTCCATCAGCGCCATGATCCAGCCGCCAAACATGTCGCCCCTGGGATTCATATTCGCGGGCATCGCGAGCGTCCGGGACGCGAGGTCACCGCGGGGTTCGACACGTTCGTTCGGCTCTCGATAGACGTTCTGCATCGGGTGCACCTTTCCAAAGAAAGTTTGGTGTCCTCCCAGAACCAGCGTTCCACGTCGTCAACGGCAAGTCCCCGCGTCATGTTGCGTCGCAACATGAGTCTTTTAAGATGAATTCATGCGGTCCCTTACGAGATATTGCGGCGCGCAATTTTCTTTGAGCAATGGGACGACTATCGGTGGCGCGGGTCGGAGGATTGCGAAACCGCTTTTCCCGTACCGCGACGGGTGAGCTTCCCCTGTTCCGTGCTAAGTAGGGGCTATGGTGGGATATGCGCATACGATCGGCCATGAGCGGCATCGGTTCGACGATCTGAAGCAGCTGCTCGCCTGCGCCTCGCCGCGGCGCTCCGGCGACGAACTCGCCGGAATCGCGGCGGCCAGCGACGAGCGGCGCGTCGCCGCGCGGATGGCGCTGGCCGAGCTGCCGCTGGCGACATTCCTGAACGAAGCGGTCGTTCCCTACGAGAGCGACGACGTGACGCGGCTGATCGTCGACGGCCACGATGCGGCGGCCTTCGCGCCGGTCGCCGCGCTGACGGTCGGCGGGTTCCGCGATTTTCTTCTCTCCGATGCAGTCGATGCCGCCCCGCTGGCACGCCTCGCCCCCGGCGTGACGCCCGAGATGGCGGCGGCGGTCTCGAAGCTGATGCGCAACCAGGACCTCGTTGCGGTCGCCGCCAAGTGCCGCGTGGTCACCGGCTTTCGCACGACGATCGGCCTCGAAGGGCGGTTGTCGAGCCGGCTGCAGCCGAATCATCCGACCGACGATCCCACGGGAGTCGCGGCCTCGACGCTCGACGGGCTGCTGTTCGGCGTCGGCGACGCGGTGATCGGCGTCAATCCGGCGAGCGACAATCTGCAATCCTGCACGATGCTGCTGGAGATGCTCGACGCCGCGCGCACCCGGTTCGACATTCCGACCCAGAGCTGTGTGCTGGTACATGTCACGACGACGCTGGCGGCGATCGAGCGCGGCGCGCCGGTCGACCTCGTCTTCCAGTCGATCGCCGGCACCGAGGCCGCGAATGCCGGATTCGGCGTGACGCTCGCGTTGCTGCGCGAGGCGCAAGAGGCGGCGCTCGCCCTCAAGCGCTTCACGGTCGGCGACAACGTCATGTATTTCGAGACTGGCCAGGGCAGCGCGTTCTCTGCCGACGCGCATCACGGCGTCGACCAGCAGACGATCGAGGCGCGTGCCTACGGCGTCGCGCGACTCTTCCGGCCGCTGCTGGTCAATACCGTCGTCGGCTTCATCGGCCCGGAGTACCTTTACGACGCCAAGCAGATCATCCGTGCCGGGCTGGAGGACCATTTCTGCGGCAAGCTGCTCGGCCTGCCGATGGGCGTCGACGTCTGCTACACCAACCACGCCGAGGCGGATCAGGACGACATGGATAGTCTGATGATCCTGCTCGGCACCGCCGGGGTCAATTTCGTGATCGCGGTGCCCGGCGCCGACGACGTCATGCTCAACTACCAGAGCCTCTCCTACCACGACGTCGCGACGCTGCGCCGCCTGCTCGGCCGCCGGCCGGCACCGGAATTCGCGGCCTGGCTCGAGCGCATGGGAATCCTCGACGGCGCCGGTCTTCTCGCGCCGCCGGGTGCCGGCGAGCAGCGCTTGCTCGGACGGTCGGCATGAGCGATCCGGACCTCTGGGCGCGGTTTCGCGCCGCGACGCCGGCGCGGATCGCGCTCGGGCGCAGCGGCTCTGCCTTGCCGACCAAGGCGATGCTCGCGCTGCAGCTCGCCCATGCGAGGGCGCGCGACGCGGTGCATGCCGCAATCGATTTCGCGGCGCTGGCGGCGGCACTCGCGCCGCTCCCGGTGCTCCGCGTCGACAGCGCCGCCGGCGATCGCGCCACCTATCTGCGGCGCCCCGATCTCGGCCGCCGCCTCGACGCACGCAGCCGCGCGCTGCTGTCGCAGGCGGGCGCGGCGGGCTGCGAGACGGTCTTCGTCATTGCCGACGGGCTGTCGGCGGCGGCGGTCGCGCGCCACGCGCTGCCGACGCTGCGCGCCTGCATCGATCTCATGGCGGGACGGCAGATCGCGCCGATCATCCTCGCGGGTCAGGCGCGGGTCGCGATCGGCGACGAGATCGGCGAGCTGCTGCGGGCGCGGTCCTGCGTCGTCCTCATCGGCGAGCGGCCCGGCCTTTCGGTCGCCGATAGCCTCGGTCTCTACGTGACCTGGAACCCGCGTCCCGGCCGCCGGGATTCCGAGCGCAACTGCGTCTCGAACGTGCACGACGGCGGGCTGTCCTACGGCGAGGCCGCCGGCAAGGTCGCCTGGCTGCTGGCAGAGGCGGCGCGGCTCGGCGCGAGCGGCGTCCGGCTCAAGGAGAACGCGGCGCGCGCCGAAGTCCTCGTTCACGATCCCGAGCGTTGACATCGACGCCGCGGCATGTGGTTTAATCGCGCGCCGATCGAGCCGGCCTAGCTGCGGTTCGGCGACGGGGAGGAACATGATGCGCATCTCGATCGTGCCGATGATTCTGCTGCTCGCCTTCGCCGCGATCGCACCGGCACGCGCCGAGCCGCTCAACATCCGCGCCGGCTGGGCCGTGGTGCCGGCGCAGCTCACCTCGATCCTCTTCGAGAAGAAGGAGATCGCCACTCATCTCGGCAAGACCTACACCTACGAGCCGGTGCATTTCAAAGGCAGCGCGCCGCAGATCACCGCGCTCGCCGCCGACCAGATCGACATCGCGGCCCTCGCCTTCTCGTCCTTCGGCCTCGCCATCCAGAATGCCCATATGGACGACATCCGGGTGATCGGCGACCTTTATCAGGACGCGGTCGGCGACTACTACACCAGCCAATACGTCGTCCTCGCCGATTCGCCGATCAAGACGGTCGAGGATCTCAAGGGCAAGGTGCTCGCCTCCAACGGCCTCGGCGGCGCGATCGACATGGCGATGCGCAAGATGCTGCGCGACCATGGGCTCGAGGACAAACGCGACTACCAGATCGTCGAGATCGAGTTCCCCAACATGACCCCGGCGCTACAGGAGAAGAAGGTCGCGCTGGTCGGGCTGGTGACGCCGTTCTCGATCGAGGCCGAGCAGAAGGGCCTCGTGCGCACGCTCTTCACCATCAAGGATGCGATGGGCGAGACGCAGACGACGCTGATGGCGGCGCGGCAAGGGTTCATCGCGAAGAACCACGCGGCGCTGGTCGATTTCTTCGAGGATCTGCAGAACGCGACGCGCTGGTACCTCGATCCCACGAACCACGACGAGGCGGTCGCGATTGCGGCGCGCTTCACGAAATCGCCGCCGGCGCTTTATGCCGATTGGCTCTTCACGAAGAAGGACTACTATCACGATCCCGACGGACGGCCGAACCTGCCGGCCCTGCAGCACAATCTCAGGGATCAGAAGGATCTCAACTTCCTCAAGATCGATATCGACGTGACGAAATACGCCGACCTGTCGCTGGTCGACGAGGCGGCGAAGCGGCCGCGCTAAGGCGGCAAGTCAGCGAGGGACGATGCCAAAGACCATCGACTACTATATGACGCCGACCTCGCCCTGGGCCTATTTCGGCCACGAGCGTTTCGCGACGCTCGCCGCACTGCACGGCGCGCACATCAATCTCAAGCCGGTCGACTATGGCCGCATCTTCCCGGCGACCGGCGGGCTGCCGCTCGCCAAGCGGGCGCCGGCGCGGGTCGCCTATCGCACGGTCGAGCTCAATCGCTGGCAGGCGTTCCTGGGGATCCCGATCAACCCGGCACCGCGCCATTTCCCGGTGTCGGGCGATCCCTCGGGCCTGCTCGTCATCGCCGCCGACCAGCGCGACCTCGGCGCGATGCACCTCGCTGCCGCGCTGTTCCGCGGCTGCTGGGTGCAGGAGCGCGACATCGCCGATCCCGACACGCTGGTGCAGATCGCAAACGAGGAGGGCCGCAAGGGCGCCGAGCTTCTGGCCGCCTCGCTTTTGCCGGAGACCAAGGCGCTCTACGACCAGTACACGCAGGAGGCGATCGAGATCGGCGTCTTCGGTGCGCCGATCTACGTCTACCGCGGCGAGCTGTTCTGGGGCCAGGACCGGCTCGAGTTCCTCGACCGGGCGCTGGCGCGGGGGTGAGAGCGGTCTTCTAATGCTCCGTCGTTGCGAGCCGCAGGCGAAGCAATCCATGGCCTCCGCATGGTAACCGGATTGCCGCGTCGCTACGCTCCTCGCAATGACGAAGCGCCTATTTCCCGGCCAATTCCAGCGCCTGATCGACGATCGCCTGCGAATAGAATTTCGCGAAGTCGAGCTTGCCCGGGTAGGTCAGGAGGTTCTTGCCCCTGAGATAATCCTCGGTGTCGCTGGCGAGCTGGAAGTCCGGCCGGATTTCGACCGGCGTCGCGACGACGGCGATCTCCGCGAGCAGCTCGGGCTTCATCTTGGTGTAGGACGCGACGATCTTCAGCAGCTCGGGATCATGCCAGCCGCCGGCGTCGAGCTGGCGCGCCGCTTTGAGGAAGGCGGCGAGGAATTTGGCGCAGGCGTCCGGGTTCTTCAGGGCGAAATCGCCGTTGGCGAAGATCGGAACGACGCCGGCACCGCGCAGCGCGTCGCTGGCGATCGGCTTGGCGATGTTGGATTTGGCGAGCAAGGTCGGCACCGGCTCCGAGGCCCAGCCGCCGACGACCGAGCCGTTGGCGATCGCCGGGCCGAGGTCGCTCATGCGCATCGCCACCATGTCGACGTCCGCGGCCGTCAGACCGACCTCCTTCAGCGCGGCGACGATCTGGTACTCGGCGAGGCCGCCGAGGCCGACGACGCCGAGCTTGCGCCCCTTCAGCCCCGCCGCGGTCTTGAGGCCGCCGTCGAATTCCTTGGCGGAGACGACGATCGCCATCGGGCTGGGGCCGCTGGTCGGCAGAGTGTTGCGCGTGCCGATGACGCGGATGAGGTTGTTGCGCTGCATCGCGTTGAAGACCGAGGCACCCCATGACGTCGCGAGCAGCGAATATTGGCCAGTCGCCAGCAGCGGCAACGTGTCCGACATGTTCTCCATCGAGGAATCGATGCTGACGTCGAGGCCGAGCGCGTCGAAATATCCCTTGTCCTTGGCGACGAAGAACGGCGCCGAAAGCACCGTGATCGTCGCCGAAAGGACGATCTTGACCTTATCCGCCGCCGAGGCGGCGCCGGACGAAAGAAGCAGCGCGGCGCAGGCGAGCGCGGCGACGGAACGGCGGAACGAGACTGTCATTTTGATAAGGTTCCTGGATCAGCGGAAATGCGGCATGACCTCGGCGGCGAAGCGGCGCATCGATGCTTCCGCCTTGTCGACCGCGCAGGTATGCGAGTTGACCTGCAGCGAGGCGATCTCGAAGCCGCCGACTGCTTCCTGATAGCGTTCGATTTGCTTGCGGATCGTCGCCGGCGAGCCGACCCAGGCGCCGCCGCCGGCGACGACGCTGTCATAGGTGACGCTCTTCATCGCCGCGATCATCTTCGGGTGGTTCGGGTAGTCCTTCGACGAGGTGCTCGCCCAGTCGGAGTTGGCGTCGACGATCGACTGGAGATAGCCCTCGACATGGCTGCGCGCGTCGGCATGGGCGGAATCGTCGGTCGCGGCGCAGTACATGTGGAAGGAGATCATGACGCGGCCCTGGCCGGGGTGGCCCGCCTCGCGCCAGGCGTCGCGGTAGAGCTGCAGCCAGCGCTTCACCTGCGCGTCGCCGCGGGTGAAAGTCATCAGCCCATAGCCGAGGCGGCCGGCGTTGATGAAGGATTCGTCGGTCGACGAGGCGGCGATCCAGAACGGCGGATGCGGCAGCTGCACCGGCCGCGGCAGCGAGGTCACGTCCTCGAAGCTGCGGAATTGCCCGGCCATCGTCAGATGCTCCTCGGTGAGGAGGCGGCGCACCATCTCGATGCCCTCGTCGAAGCGCGCCCGGCTCTCGTCGAGGCTGACGTGCATGCGGCGGAACTCCTGCGGCAGGAAGGCGCGCGCGAAGCCGACTTCCAGCCGCCCGCCCGACATCGCATCGACCTCGGCGATCTCGGCCGCCATCTTCAGCGGGTTGTTGAAGACCGGCAGCAGCGCGCCGGTGATCAGCCGCGCCTTCTTCGTCCGCTGCGAGGCCGCGGCTAGGTAAAGGAGCGGGTTCGGACTATAGCCGCCGTAGCGGTGGAAATAATGCTCCACGGTACGGACATGGGAGAAGCCGAGATCGTCGCAGAGACCGGTGAGATGCAGCGCCTCGGTCCAGTAATCCTGGGCGGATTTCTCGTCGGGACCGACGTCGGGAAAGAAATTGAGACCGAACTCCATGCGTTGCGCCTCCTGGATGAGGCGGAGAGACTAGCGCAGATGAAACCGGGGCGCGTTGTAAAATTCGCAGGCAGAATGAGCCCCATCATCGGGGAGCCGCTTACCGCTTCTCCTCACGGTACATACCCAATGCCCGTATGGCGGGTGTGTCGTGCACCACGAACAGCAGCGCCGGCTCGGTCGGCGACGAATTCCTGTGGCTCTGCCACAGCCAGTTCGGCACCGCGAAAGTGTCGTGACGGCCCCAGGCGAGCTCGGCGTCGCCGATCGTACTGCATCCCTCGCCGCCGATCACGAAATGGATGCTGCTGGTGGTGCGGCGCTGCGGGCTTGTCGCCTGGCCGGGCTTCAGCATCTGGACGGTGCAGGTCATCGTCGGGAAGAGCGGCGTCCCGTCGGCGTTGAGATATTCGAGGACGATCCCGTCGTGCGGATCGCCCTCGCCTTGCGCGGCAAGTTCGAGCAGCCGCGGGTAGACCTCGACCCAGGGAAAGCGCAGCGGCTTTTCCGAATCCGGCGCGAAATTGCGGCGCGGCTGCTGCAGCCCCTCATAGGGCATGAAGAACATCTGGTTCAGCCGCGCGTATAGCGTCACGTCGAGGACATCGAGCCAGGCGACATGCTGCCCCGAGCGGTTCTCGTGATCGTGGAAGCTGTAGGACGGCGTCAGGATCAGATCGTAATCCTCCATCGGGCAGACGACGCCGTCGACGACCGTGTGGAGATCCTTGTGCCCCTCGATGACGAAGCGCAGCGCGTTGATCGAATGCTGGTGGGCGCGCGCGATCTCGCCGGGTCCGATCAGCTGAATGCCGGACGACAGGGTCAGCGTCGTGCCGCGCGGCAGCATCGGATTGAGGAAGGTCAGGACCCGCCGCGCCTCGTCGGTCTCGGGCAGGACGGAAAAAGTCTCTATCAGATAGTCGCGCACCATCTGCCACTGCCAGAGATGGGGCGCGCATTGCGGCTTCGGCCCGTCGGTCATCGCGGCGAGGCCGGGCTCGGTCAGCCAGTTGCCGATGAGATGCGAGGCGGCGACCTTCTTGTTGAATTCATCGAGGGCCGAATCGCTCATCATATTCTCCCGTGGTCCTACGTCGCGCCACTATAGCCGCCTTCCGTCAACGCCGTCATTGCGAGCAAAGCGAAGCAATCCAGCCTCTGCCGCCGCCTGCTGGATCGCCACGTCGCTTCGCTCCTCGCGATGACGAAGGTGAGGAGTCCTCGCGATGACGAAGGTGAGGAGCTAGAATGCGGGCGACATGAGACTCGATCCCTACCACTCGCAACGGATCCTCGGCTGATGGCACAACGTGCCGGCAGCACCAATCTGCCGCTGCACGGCGGCCGCGTGCCGCAATGGCTGGCCGAGCGCATGACGCGGCTGGGCACCGTCATGAGCCAGGCGATCGTGCATCACTACGGCCGCGACGAGCTGCTGCGCCGCCTTGCCCATCCCTTCTGGTTCCAGTCCTTCGGCGCCGTGATGGGCATGGATTGGCATTCCTCGGGCATTACGACCAGCGTCATCGGCGCGCTGAAGCGCGGGCTGTCGCCGTTGGAAAGCGAGCTCGGCATCCACGTCTGCGGCGGCCGCGGCAAGCAATCGCTGAAGACGCCGCACGAGCTGACGGCGATCGGCGAGCGCGTCGGCTTCGACGGCACGGCGCTCGCGACCGCCAGCCGCCTCGTCGCCAAGGTCGACAGCGCCGCGGTGCAGGATGGGTTCCAGCTCTATTTGCACGGCTTCATCGTGACGGACGACGGCAACTGGGTCGTCGTGCAGCAGGGGATGAACGACGGGCTGCGCCAGGCGCGCCGTTATCACTGGCTCTCCGAAGGGCTGACCAGCTTCGTCGATGCGCCGCATGCCGCGATCGAGGGCAAGGAGCACGGCGAGATCGTCAACCTCACCGACCGGCGCGCCGAGGACTCGCGCCGCCGCCAACTCGAGCTGCTGGGCACGCTTGGGCCCGACGGCATCGCGCGCGAGCTCTCGGCGATCGAAGCGCATGATACCCCGACACCGGCGCAGGCGCCGCTGCCGCACCTCGATCTGCCGGCGCATCACGAGGTCCGCGCCAACGACGTCCTCGTCCGCCGCCTGCATGGCACCTTGGCCGCCGCCGCCGAGCGCGGCCCCATCGACTTTCCCGATCTGCTGCTGACGCCCGGCGTTGGCGCGCGCACCGTGCGCGCCCTCGCCCAGGTCGCCGAGGTCGTGCACGGCGCACCCTACCGCTTCGCCGATCCGGCGCGGTTCTCTCTGGCGCATGGCGGCAAGGACGGCCATCCCTTCCCGGTGCCGCTGCGCGTCTACGACGAGACGATCCGCGTCTTCAAATCCGCCGTCCAGAACGCCAAGCTCGGCCGCGACGAGGAACTCGCCGCGATCAAGCGGCTGGACGATCAGGCGAGGCTGCTGGAGCGCCGCGCCTCGGGCCCCTCGGTCGAAGAGCACATTGCCGAGGAACGGGCGCGGTCGCATGAATACGGTGGGCGGACCGTCTCGGGATGGGCAACGCCGCCCGACGCAACGGAAAAGCTGGCGTCGCGAAAATGATCGCCGGCGGGAGGAATCGATGGAAAGAACCGAGCCGCCGTTTCGCGCCGATCACGTCGGGAGCCTCATCCGCCCTCGATCGCTGATCGACGCGCGCCGCGACTTCATGGCCGGCAAGGTCGGCGAGGAAACGCTCGGCGAATTGGAGGACCTTGCGATCCGCGAGGTTGTCGCGCTGCAGGAAAGGATCGGCCTGCATTCGATCACCGATGGCGAGTTTCGCCGCGCCAATTACCTGAGCGAGTTCCTCAACCCGATCGGCGTCAGATTCCTGCCGCACCAGAGTCCGGACATGGTCTATCGCGACGATGCCGGCCGCATCGAGCCGGCGACGCTCGCCGTGGTAGACCGCAAGATCGCGTGGACCGGCTCGGTGAACGTCGCCGCCTTCGATTTCCTCAAATCGGTCACCAAGGAGACCGCCAAGGTCACGCTGCCGGCGCCGACGCAGGTCCATCTCTTCGCCGGGCGCGACGGCGTCAGCAAGGCCGTCTATCCCGACGCCGCGCAATTCTGGGACGACATGGTCGCGGCCTACCACGCCGAGCTCGCCGCCCTCGGCGCCGCCGGCTGCCGCTACGTGCAGATCGACGAGACCTGCATGCCGAAGCTCGCCGATCCTTCGATCCAGGCGGTCGTCAAGAACCGCGGGCAGGACTGGCATGAGCTGCTCGAGACCTATGCCGAGGTGATGAACCGCATCATCCGCGGCGCACCCGTGGGGATGACGATCGCGGTGCATCATTGCCGCGGCAACAACGCCGGCATGTGGCAGGGCGAAGCCGGCTACGACGCCGTCGCCGAGCTGATGTTCGCCACCGTCGAGGCGCATTCCTACCTGCTCGAATACGACACGCCGCGCGCCGGCGACTTCGCGCCGCTGCGCTACATGCCGAAGGACAAGGTGGCGGTGCTGGGCCTCGTCTCGACCAAGAGCAACCGCGTCGAGAGCGCCGACGAGCTGAGGCGGCGGATCGACGAGGCCGGCAAATTCATCGACCTCGACCGCCTGTGCATCGGCCCGCAATGCGGCTTCTCCTGCGGCTTCGGCGGCTCGGATTTGACCTACGACAGCGAGGTGCGGAAGCTGGAGCGGATGGTCGAGGTGGCGCGGGACGTCTGGGACGCGTGAGGAAATTCAGCGGATCCGGACGAAGGGGAAAACGTCTCGGATGTTCTCGTTGAAAAATGCTCCGGCCGATTCGGCGGTTCTCAATCCGTTGAAGAGCTTCTTCGGGACGGCGAAATATCGATAGATGGGCGCCGCTGTTGAACTCGACCTCCAAGGTTGCGGATTTCGGATCGTAGCCGATCGCAGCGAGACTGGAAGAGACGATCGCCTCTCGCTTCATCGGGATCCTTACGAGGTCGCGTCGGAAGCCGCACGCAGCGCTTTCGCCGCTTCGTCGCGGCGCCTTGCGTCGTGGATAAAGCCTTCGGCGAGGCCGTGATAGAGCGGCTCCGGCGCGACGAGCTTCGAGGCGCCGAAGCCGAGCACGGAGGCGAGCATCAGGGGAATGACGATCGCGTTGTTGCCGGTCATCTCGAGGATGATGACGAAGGCGGTGATCGGCGCCTGGACGACGCCGGCGAAATACCCGGCCATGCCGAGCACGGC
>JAQGID010000287.1 GCA_028291405.1 Rhodospirillales bacterium
CGGATGATCTTCGGCGACAGCAGCACCAGGAGCTCCGTGCGGCCGCGGCTTTTCGTGGTCGAGCGAAACAGTGGTCCGACCACGGGAATGTCCGACAGAAACGGGATGCCGCTGCGCTCGTTGTCCTGCTTGTCGAGAATGAGGCCGCCCAACGCGATCGTCTCGCCGTCCTGCGTGATGACCGAGCTGACGATGCGGCGCTCCGTAATCGTCGGCGAATCGATCCCCGACGTCGTCGTCGTCTTCACATCGCTGACTTCCTGGTCGATCTCCAAAGTGATGAGCCCGCTTGCATTGACGCGCGGCGTCACTTGCAAGAGCACGCCGGTGTTCCGGTAATCGATGCTGTTCACGAGCGGCGCCCCCGTCGTCAGGACGCTGGTCGCCGATTGCGTAACGATCGGCACCTGATCGCCGACCTGCAGCGCCGCGGTCTGATGATCCATCACGAGAAGCTGCGGCGAGGAGACGACGTCGACATGACTGACCGAGCTCAACAAATTCAGGATAGCGCGCGCGCTCCCGGTAGAAAGAACATAGTTGAAGCCCGGAAACACCGACGCGATATCGGCAATGCCGCCGGTCCCGTTCGTCGGCGCCGTCCTGATCGTCGGCCTCGTCAGGTCCACGATGTTGGCGCCGCGCTTGAGGAAGAATTGGAGGCCGTAGCTGAGCTCGTCGGTGAGGGTGACCTCGGCGACCGTGGCCTCGATCAGCACCTGTAGCGGCACGATGTCGAGCCGGCGAATGACGTCCTCGATCATCCGATAGTCGCGCGGACGTGCGTAGGTCACGAGGGCATTGTTCTTCTCGTCCGCGACGACGCGTACAGCAGGCGGCTCCAATCCCGAGCTGCCCTGGTTGGTCCCGATACCATCGCCGGGTCCGAGCGCTTGATCGATCGTGTTTCGGGCGGACTGTCCCTGAGCCCCACCCTGCCCGAGCGCGATACCGGCAGGCGGCGCATTTCGCGACGTTCCGCCGCGTGAGGGTAGTCCGCCCATCAAGCCGCTCGGCGGCCCGCCGCCGGGAGCGTTCAACGAACCGGAACCACTTTGCCCCGACTGGGGGATTAGCGTCGTGGACCGAGCACCAGGGGCGATCTCTGGCTGGACCGTGCCAACTTGGCCCGACGACAGCAGCTTCGTCAGGACCGCTGCCAAGTCCACGGCCCGACTGTTCTGCACTCGGTATTGGAACAGCCGTGGGGTCGTTTCGTCGTCGCCGTAGTCGAGGCGGTCGACCCACTTCTTCACGTCCTGGAGATACCGACGCTGCGGCGAAATGACGAGGATCGCATTCAGCCGATCGAGCGCAACGATGCGCACGACGCCGGCCAGCGGGCCACTTCCCCCCTCGCCGAATATGTTGCCGAGTTCTCCGGCCACCTCCTTGGCCGTCCCTATCCGCAGCGGATATATCGCGAACGAGGTTCCGGCCAGCCAGTCGACATCGAACTGCTTCACAAGACTCTCGATGCCGTTGAGGTCGCTCCGTGAGCCGTGGACAATCAGCAGGTTGCGAGCGCCATCGATCTGAATCGACCCTCCTGGCGGCGCATACGGGTCGAGAACGGACTTGAGTTCGGCGGGCGAAACGAAACGGAGCGGAATAACGCGAATGCCGAAGCCAGCCTGATTTTGTGGTGCGCCACCCAGGCTATTCTTCGCAGCGTCTTCGACCGGAAAGACACGGTAGATGCCCGCGGTTTCGACCATTCCCAGACCATTGGCTCGCAGTATCGCCTCGATCGCCGGAAGCACAGCTTGGCGCGGCAGCGGACCACCGGTCTGGGCGGTAATGACCGCCTGAACTCGCGGGTCTACCGCGTAACCGACGTGAAGCTGTTCGCCGACCGTCTCCCGTAGCACCTCGCGGACATCGGCATTGACGAAGTTGAAGCTGATCCCGCCATCGCCGGCGACGTCGACCCGCGCAGCTGGAGGCGGCGGCGGTTCACCGAGCAGCAACCCCGTACCTGGGACAATCTGCGCTTGGGCTCGGCGCGGTTGAAGGCTCGTATCCGCGGCTGCCGGCCCAAGCCCTGCGGGGGGCCCAGCAGGCCCCTCGCGGGCGTTAGCCGCGACAGGCGGATTGAGAGCCGGGGGAGTGGGTTCGTGCTCGACGGTGCAGCAATTGCAGATCAGCGAAGCCGAGACGCATAGCGTCACCGAAAACCGTCGATTTGCCGCGCTCACCGGCCACATTCGGCGCTCCATCGACGGGTGCGATCGCTCGATCGTGCGCTCATTCCATTCTCAAAAACGGCGCCGCGCATTTCGGATGTCGCCGGGGCCGGGATACAATCGCAGGGCAACCGCCAGATCGGCCGATTCCTCGCTGCTCACCAGGGTCATTCGGAAGCGTATGGATATCGGTACGGAGGACATACCACTCCCCGTATCCTGCCACTGCGGCCCGTCGTCCGACTGCGTCGTTATCAAAATGCGCGCAGCGCACGTCGCGAAGATCGTTGAGCAAGGGCCTCCGTGAGCCGCCACTCTCGGTGAAATCGACGGCTTCCTGGTTAGAATGCCAAGTCAGCCCTAATGCCGCACCTACATTTGTGGATGGAACGACCTAGAACGATAAATTCAGCGAACCGCTGATCGCGATGCTTGCAAGCGATCCCGAACGAAAGCGACGCCCCGCGACTGGCCCTTAAACGCTTGCGTCAAACGCTTACGTCGGGAATGGCCGGCGTTGGCCCAAACCCAGCCCGAGGAAACTCTCGATGGCCACGATCGACGAAGCCCGGTCAACACATGGCAAAGATCACGTTTCAAATGAAAGATTTGCTGCTTTTATTGATAGAATTTCAAAGTAGCAATATTTCGAGAGCGTGGGATTCGAAAATTGCCACTATCCGAGTTGAAGGCTGAATCAGTATAACATTAGTTGGCCGCACAATTTTTTTTATTGAAATCGCGAACTCTCTCGTGACATCGTACATTCATACTAAGCGTTAGGGCTACGAAGGTCGTCTTTTTTCCCTTCGCACTTGCCCGCGCTTCTGCACTGAGTTTTCGGACGGTTCCACCAATCTCCTTGGGGGGATGGCGATGGACAAGAAGTTAACAGGTGTAGCGATCTGTCCTTATCGTTGGATTCTCGCGGCGGCAGTCGGTCCGCCTGTCCGGACATTCCGCCGCAAGGACGTTACTA
>JAQGID010000083.1 GCA_028291405.1 Rhodospirillales bacterium
GGCAGGCGGACCTCGATGTCGTTGGCCAGCGCCATGACGCCGGCGACACGTTTGGCGGCACGCTCGGCCGCGAACTTCTGACCATAGCTGCGAACGAAGCCGGTGAGCGTGACGACGCCGTTCTTCACGGCGACGCCGATGTCCGTGGGGTCGACATCCGGGTCCCAGTGGAGTTCATCCTCGACATCGCGTTTGATGTCACTGTCGGTTTTCATGATGCCCCCTGATCTCCATTTGCACGTGTCATCGATGCGGCGCGGGACACCGGCTACGACGCCCCCGCCATCTCCCCACGTCACCGCAAAACCTCTCAGAGCCCTGGCCCCTTTGTCGACGGCTCGCGGTTCGCCGCGGCGTTGCTCGCCGCAATGTTTTGATCGCCGTCCGATCGCCCTCTCACCCGTCTCCGGCTCCAGCCACGCCGAGTGCCGGGTGCAGCAGACGGTTGTGATGCGCATAGCCCGGTTGCAGGGTTTGCGCGACGGTACCCGCCGGATAAGGGGAGTCGGACACCTCGAAGATCGCCTGAAGGCGGTGCGGGTCGAAGACCTCGCCCAAGCTCAGCAATCGACACAAGTGTGAAAGCGCGGCGCCGGCACCGCCTTGACGGGCATCAATTTCGCGGCAATCGGCCGATCGCGGAGCCGTTACGCATTCCTACGTTTCGTCGTACCCGAAATTCTGTTGCCCATGATGGACCGCTATCCTGGTACCGCGCCGTCGCCGGGCTGCTCAGGCGGCTTTTCGGTGCGGCGCAACGGTCGCCGGCAGATCGTCGATTTTCTCCGGCGATTTCTTCGGCTTCGCCGGTGGCGACGAGCTTCATGGGTTTTGCGTCGAGGCGGTGGCCGTAGGCACCGTCGTCGCCTCCTACCCTCGCGCGTCGAGACGCTCGCGGATTCGGATCCGCGCGTCGGCCAGTTCATCCGCCAAAGGGCGCTTTCGGCAATCAACCGCCCGCAGGGACAGATCCGCATTCTCGGCCGCACCCGGGCGCCGGAGAAGGTCGGATCCTTTCTGCTGGATACGGCGAGGCGCTTCACCGGCGGGGCCGGCGGGCGCCTGGTCCTGCCGATGTCGCGCTACGACATCGCCGATTATCTCTCGCTATCGGTCGAGACCGTCAGCCGCACGATGATGACCTAGAGGATCGCGGCGCGATCACGCTCGCCGGCACTCGCCAGGTGACAATTGTTCTTCGCGGTGCTTTGGATGACGACACAGGCGCCGAGCGGCCAGCGCCGCACTGCGCCGTTTATCTACGGAATGGCATTTGTTTCTCGGTGAGCCATTTTGGTTTGGCACCGAAAAAGGAAGCCCCGCGTCGGGGGCCGAGGCGAGGCTGAGTTCGAGCCACCGGTGGGGAGGGCTCCCATGGCCCGATCGAAAATGTGCGTCGGTCGCGCCTGCGGCGCCTTGGCGACTGTCAATTCTCTGCCGAGAAAACCCCTGTGCGGCCGCCGACGAACTAACATTCAGCGTTCACGAAATGCCCATCAAATAGCGGTGAACCGAGGCGATCGCCATAGCGCCCTCACCGACCGCCGAGGCGCAACGCTTGATCGAGCCGTGCCGCACATCGCCGGCCGCGAAGACGCCGGGAATATTGGTCTCGAGATTGTAGGGGTCGCGGTCGAGCGTCCAGCATAGCGGGCGGTGACCATTTCTCAGCAGGTCGAGTCCGGTGACGAGATACCCGCCCTCGTCGCGGGCCATCCCGACGTCCGCCGCCCATTCGGTGTGCGGCACGCCGCCGATGCAGACAAAGAGCCAGCCAGTTTCGAGGTCCTGCTGCTCGCCGGATTGAACGTTCCGCAGTGTAACGGCGCGCAGCGCGCGGTCGCCGTAGAGCGCTGCGATCTCGGTGCGCAGCAGGACCTCGATTTGCGGCGTGGCGACGATCCGGCCGATAAGGTACTCGGACATTGTGTTCTTCAGCGTAGCTTCCCGGACGACCATCGTCACGTGTGCTCCGTAGCGAGCGAAATGCAGAGCTCCCTGACCGGCCGAGTTGCCGCCGCCGACGATCACGACCCGGTCATTGCTGCACGACAGGGCCTCGCTTGCGCCAACCCCGTAATAGAGCCCGGCTCCGCGAAACCGCTCCTCCTCGGGCAGACCGAGGGTTCGGTAGGCGACGCCGGTCGCAATGACGCTGGCGCGCGCGACAATCTTGGTACCGTCGGCAAGATGGCCGATGCCCTTGCCGGGAGGAAACTCGCCGCGGACGCCCTCGCGGTTGAGCAGGATCTCGGCGCCGAAATGCTCGGCCTGCTCGCGCGCCCGCTCGGCAAGTTCGGCGCCGCTGATGCCCTTTGGAAAGCCGAGATAATTCTCGATCTTCGGGCTGGCGCTGGCCTGTCCACCGACCGCCGAGCGTTCGATCAGGACGGTCGCGAGCCCTTCCGAGGCGCCATAGACGGCGGCGCTGAGTCCGGCTGGCCCGGCGCCGTAGATCGCCAGATCGTACTCGGTCCGCGACGGGTTGCGGAACCAACCCAGCTTTTCGGTGATCTGCCGGACGGTCGGGCGTTCCAACCTCACGCCGTCGCTGAAGACGCACACCGGCAGCCGGTCGTCGTCGAGGCCGGCCACCATCGCCTCGCGGCGCGCCTCCTCGTCGGTCTTCAGCTCGACCCACTCGAAGGGCACGTCGCTGCGGTGGAGAAAGTCGCGGATCGCATAGGCCTCGGCACACTCTCGCGTTCCATAGAGCCGGATTGTCGGAACGATCTCGCCCGGCGGCGCGCCGCTCCCCTTCGCACGATCGGTAAATTTCTCGAGATCCATGGCGATCTTCTCCCTTATTCCACGCGACGAGTTGCGGCAGCGGCATGGCACGCCGTCGTGCGGGCGATCTCCCGTCCGTGCAGGACCAGCACGAGCGACGGGCTGCTGCGGATCGAGAAGAGCCCCGAATCATCCAACGGCAGCGGCGGCCGCCCCTCGAAGAGGGGAAGGTTACAAGCGCCGCATTTCCCGCCCCGACTCAGCCGCTCGCGCGGCACCCGGTTGATGGTGTCGAGGTGCGGGCAGATGATTTGCAGTGATTCCATCTCGCGCGAACGACTATCGCGGCGCGAGCGAGCGCCGCATTGACAGCCATCAACTTTTACGCCGGCGGCCGATTTGCCCGCGCCTAGGCTGGACGCAGGCAGGCCCGCCATTTCTAGACCGACTTTCCGCACCGCGTCGGCAAGCAAATGACCGATCTCACGGCTCGCCGTTTGCCAAGATCGTACCGGCCGCGCTGTATCGCCCTCCCACGCCGGAACCGGGATAGTTGACGCCCATCAAGGCGGTGATGCCTCGCCGAGGCAATTCTAAAGAAAAGCGCGGCGACATAGACCGGTCCAACGGCTAGCCGGTCCCGCTCTTGGAAGGCCGACATGCGACGACGAGCGTTCCTTTCTGTTCTCGGTGTGGCCGTGCTCACATTCGCCCCGGTCTCGGGCGTCGCCCGCGTCGGCGTCACGGTCAATGTCGCCCCGCCTGCACCTGTCGTCGAGACGGTCCCACCCCCACCGGCACCGGGATATGTTTGGCAGGCCGGCTATCGGGCTTGGGACGGCTTCAATTATGTTTGGGGTGCCTGGGAGGTGTGTCAGGACACCTCATCGTCATGCGGTATGGGCGCCGGGCATTGGCGGCGGTGAATGATAAAATCAAAATAGGCTTGAGTGCGGCTGTCGCCCTCGCCGTGAGCGCTTGTGCATCTCAGCCGCTTGGCCCGAGCGTGACGGTATTGCCGGGACCGGACAAGCCGTTTTCGAAATTTACCGAGGACGACGCCGTATGTCGTGACTTCGCCAACAAACAGGTGGCTGGCGCACCCGATCAGGTAAACAGTGCGGTGGTCAACAGTGCGGTGGTCGGCACCATACTCGGTGCCGCGCTGGGCGCGGCGGTGGGCCGAGGCCCCGGCGCCGCAGTCGGTGGCGCAAGCGGCGCGCTCATCGGCACCGGCACCGCTGCGAGCGGGAGTGCATGGTCGCAGATGAGCATTCAGCAGCGATATAATATTGCCTATATGCAATGCATGTACGCGCATGGCAATCAGGTGCCCGGCTATACGGTCATGGCGCTGCCCTCGCCGCCTCCATATCCCCCGCCAACATATCCGCCTCCGCTTCCATACCCATAACGATTCGAATACTCTCGAGCGAGATTGGTACGTCGCGACGAACTTCGGGTTCTGAACAAACGCCGCGCTGCACCTGGCCGTCAGATCAAAGAGGCCGACCCCGTCACCAGCTTGCGATCGTAATAGCCTAACCGGCCGAGCCGGCTCGCCGTGTGCTCGCCCCGCCTCGAGCATGCAAATCCTATGAGGCTCTCCTCGCGGACAAGCGATGTGCGCGAGCCGCTCGAAAAGCTGATGGGCGAACCGGTGTCGGTCATGAGTCGCGAGGCGGTGGTAGAGTGTGACCTTGCCCGCATCATCGCCGATCATCGCAAGAACGAGAAGGCGTTCGGCCACTGGGGGATCCGGGTCAAGGAGCGCTTCTGAGCCCTTCGCTTGATGATTGCAATTCCACGACAGCGGGGCGGGCGCGATCCTCTCGCGAGAGGATCGCGCCCAGCGCCGGTTGCGCGACCATCGCGGACTCTTTCGACGATCGTCACTCATCCTGCCTCGCCAGCGGCGAACTGAGGCCTGTCAATAGGCGCCACGAACCTCCAATGTCCAGGAGCCGAGCCCCAGGACCCGCGGGCGATGCGGGACTACGGGGAGCGTCAGCGCCAGCCGCTCACGAAGCGGGCGCAACCACCATGATCACGGGGTTGCCGTCGGGATCGGTTGCATGGATGATCACCGCTTTCGGAACGTCATTCACATTGCTGAAGCCGCTATCAGCTATTCCCTGGCTGGTTTTGGCGGACATGGCGCTTTGGCCGCAGCCGCTCGATTGCGTTGCGGCGTTCTGTGCGACGGCAGACAGCACAAAACCGACCATGAGCGCGGCCGTCGAGACGAGAATAGTGCGCATGGCAAATCTCCTAGAGCCTAGGGTCCAATCGCCTAGACATTACTCTGGGGCAGTGGATTGCTTGTCGCCATGACAGTCGTCAATAACGTCGGGGAAAACGGGCAGTGGCGTCGACCGGTGTTAACGTGGGCACGCCGTCCGGCTCTATCAGCGCTTCACTTTCAGCTACCGCGGCGATGTTGAAGATCTGTTTGCCGAGCGCGGTATGCCTATGCCGATGTCAGCGTGACCGCTTCCTCCATTGCACGTTCACAGCCCGGCATTTCTCGCAGACAGCCGTCCAATCCTGAGCAATCGCTGTCCGGCTCGCCCTAGACGAGGGCAGGGAGGAAGTGATCCCCTTATCACGGTCACGATCGCCATTGGCACCAGCTTCGCGTCGGCGGCGGCGAGCGCCAAGCGAATGTCTTTCAAGCCAAGCGACATCTAAGCCCGCCGGCTCGTATTTCTCGTCGGCGATGATCGAGCCGTAGGTCTTGTAGACCGGTGCCGCGAAGAGCCAGTCAGGATACCCAGGTACTGCTGCGCGTCGATTCCCGATTTACGCACGAGAGCGAAAACCTCTCCAAGGCTCTCCAGCGCGGACGCAATCAGGAAGCTGCCAGTGAGCTTCACGAGGTTTGCCGATTGCGGCTCGTCGCCGATCGCGAAGGTCTTCTGGCCGATCGCATCGAATAGCGGTTGGCAGCGCAAGATCGCCGTCGCGGTCCCGTGGCGATGATGAAGAGCTTTGCCGCGTCCGGCCGGCCGAAGACCGGCGCGGCGCCGTAGGTCCGAGCGGCTTTGGCATGCGCCTCGGCCAGGCGCTCGGATACCGCGACGCTGATCGCGCTCATCGATATGTGGACGGTGTTCCGGCCGAGGGCGGACAGGACGTTTCCGCTGCCAAAAATGACCTCCTCAACCGCCCGTCGCCGGTCAGCATCGTGATGAGCGCGCGTCGCCGCGGCACGCATCGGCCGGCCGCTCGGCCACCTGCGCGCCGTCGGTCGCCAGGGCTGTCGCCTTGCTCCGCGTGCGATTGTAGTAGACGATGAGCCGATGGCCGGCTTTGAGCAGGTTCCGCCCGATCGGCTGACCCATATGGCCAAGCCGATAAGCCCACTTCCATATGGCGACCCTTTCCTATTCTCTCCCCAAGCCGGTCATGCCGGACCCCGGTGCAATGTTGCGGCAGAGGCGGTCGTCGCGTATCAAGCGTTGCGGTCTCGGCGCGAAGATCGTCAGGATGCGATTTCCGCCGCCGGCCACCAGCCGCCGTACCGGCTCCCGCGGTTGCCCCAGGTGCGCACCATGGTTCCTTGATCGCCGTGCATTCGCCGAAGCCGATGGTGGCGCCATCGGCAGTCGCCAGCGAAAAGGACAGACCCCATTCAACCACCTCGTACACACCGCGTTCATGGACTCCGGTTGAAGAGCCTAATCGCGTCCCTGCGGAGCGGAGCGCCAATCGGCCAGTTGGCAGATGCCACGCCGAGACTTCAGGCGGACAAGACTCCTGGCGCCAAAGGCGCGGCCGGCGAGCGCCGATCGATCCCGGCTCGCCGGCCGGGTGTGGTCGCGTCGGCCCGCCGGGCACTTACGAGCTGGAGGACGAGGCGCCGGCTTGCTGCTGCTTCTGATCGCTCTGCTTCTGATCGCTCTGCGCCGTGGCGGGGCCCTGCCCTGGCTTGTCGCCAGCGGCGGCGCGATCGATGGTCCGGGCGGCGGCATCGCCCTCCGTCTTGCCGCGGCCAACCTGGATGCGGTGGCTACCCTGCTGCCCGGCAGACTTCGGGATGGTCACCGTCAGGACGCCATTTTCGAACGATGCCTGTATCTGATCCGGCTTCGGCGCGAAGGGCAGCTGGATCGAACGCATGAAAGAGCCGAACGCGCGCTCGACGATGTGGCGCCGCTCGTCCTTTTCCTCCTCCTCGACCTTCTTCTCGCCGCGGATCGTGAGAACGTCGCCGTCGAGCTCGACCGAGAAGTCGTCCTCGCCAACACCGGGCATCTCGGCGCGAACTCTCAGCTCCTGGTCGGTCTCGCTGACGTCGATGCGGGGCGGCGTCATCGCCAGCTTACCGCCGGCAACTGCCGGCGGCGCGAACCCGCGAAGCATGTCGTCGAACAGGCGCTGGATTTGCATTACCGGGTAGATCTCAGTATTCGAACCGAGCGGGAACGGAACGATGGTGCGTGCCATGTCGATTGTCCTTTCTTCTCAGACGTGAAACGGATCAGGTCTCGTAGGTGAACTCAGGGAGATTCTTCAACTCGTCCTTCGAGGCTCCTGGCAGCGTTATCTTCTTGCCCGCGTCATCGATCTGCAGCACGTCGTAAGGGACAGCAATGAGATGGCCACCCAGCCCCAAGAAGCCGCCCACCTGGAGCACGGCGAACAGCACCTTGTCCTTGCCGACGATCAGATCGTCGAGCGTCCCGATCTTCTCGTTCTTGTCGTTGATGACGGTCTGGCTGATCAACTTGCTGGCGCGGTAGCCGGCGGCGACCGCCTTCAC
>JAQGID010000299.1 GCA_028291405.1 Rhodospirillales bacterium
TCGGCGTCGAGACCGTATTCGGCATAGAGATCCGGGATGTCGCCGCATTGCCCGAAGCGGGCGTTGCCGAGCGGCGCTATGCGCTGGCCGCGGATCGCGCCGAGCCAGGACAGCGTCAGCGGATGGCCGTCGACGACCGTGACCAGCGCCGCGTCGCGGGCGAGCGGCGCCAGCAGCCGATCGATATGGGAGTTGCCGGGCGAGGCGACCCAGCCGGCGTGCAGGCGATCGGCCGAGGTCGCGACGAGCAGGCCAATGCCCTTATGGCGCTGACCCAGCCGCGCCACCGCCTCGATCGCCTCGGGCGCGACGCCGCCGCTGACGACGATTGCGATCTCCGAGCCCGGGCTGGGCTCACGCAACCAATAGCCGCCTGCCGTGACGGAAGCGGTATTGAGCTGGCGGCGCGGCTGGTCGATCGCGCGCGTCGTCAGGCGGAGATAGACGGCGCCGCCGTCGGGTCGCTGCATATGGTCGAAGGCCCAGGGGATGATCGCGTAGAGCTCGTCGACGAAGGAGGGCTCGAACATGGTGAGGCCGGGCTGGCCCATGCCGATCAGCGGCGACGACACCGATTGGTGGGCGCCGCCCTCGCCCGCCAAGGTCACGCCCGAGGGGGTGGCGACGAGCAGGAACCGCGCATCCTGATAGCAGCCGTAATTCAGCGCATCGAGGCCACGCGCGATGAACGGGTCGTAGACGGTGCCGACCGGCAAGAGGCGCTGGCCGAACAAATTCTCGCTGAGGCCGAGGGCCGCCAGCATCAGGAAGAGGTTGTTCTCGGCGATGCCGAGCTCGATATGGCGGCCGCTCGGCCCCAGCACCCATTTCTGCGCCGAAGGCAGCTTGTTCTCGCGGAAGACGTCGGCATGCGCCGAGCGTGCGAAGACGCCGACCTGATTGACCCAGCCGCCGAGATTGGTCGAGACCGTGACATCGGGCGAGGTCGTCACGATCCGGCGCGCCATCTCGCCGCCGGCGCGGGCAAAGGACAGCATCAGCCGTCCGAAGCCTTCCTGGGTCGACATATGCTCGCCCGGAACGAGGTCGAGGTGCGGCATCGGCAGCACCTCCGCCGTCGTGCCGTCGCCCTCGGCGCGGGCGGCGAAGGGTACGGCGGCAAGGAAGGATTCGAGACGCTTCGCCGTCGGCCGATCGAGCCCGGCGAATTTCTCCCACTCGTCCCCGTCCGCGATGCCCTGGCGGGATTTGAACTCCGCCATCTGCGCCACGTTCATCAGCCCGGCGTGATTGTCCTTATGGCCGGCGAAGGGCAGGTTCCAGCCCTTGATCGTATAGGCGACGAAGCAGGTCGGCGCATCGTTCTTCGCCGCTTCGTCGAATGCCTCGACGATCGACGCCGTGTCGTGGCCGCCGAGATTGGTCATCAGACGGTGCAGGGAAGCATCGTCGTGCTGCGCCAGCAGGCGGCGGACGCCGAGATCGCCGCCGATCTCTGCGGTCATGACGCGCCGGAAGGCCGCGCCGCCCTCGAAAGTCAGCGCCGAGTAGAGATCGTTCGGACACTCGTCGATCCAGCGACCAAGCGTCGCGCCGCCCGGCCCGTCGATCGCTGCCTGTAGCAGCTTGCCGTATTTGAGGGTGACGACGGTCCAGCCGACATTGGCGAAGAAGCTCTGGATCTTCTGGAAAAGCTTGTCCGAGACGACGCCGTCGAGGCTCTGGCGGTTATAGTCGATGATCCACCAGAGGTTCCGCACGTCATGCTTCCAGCCTTCGAGCAAGGCCTCGAAGACGTTCCCCTCGTCGAGCTCGGCATCGCCCATCAGCGCGATCATGCGGCCGGCGGCGGCATCGAGCATCGCGTGCGATCGCAGATAGTCCTGCACCAGGCTGGCGAACAAGGTAACGCCGACACCGAGCCCGACCGAGCCGGTCGAGAAATCGATCACCGGCGAATCCTTGGTGCGCGATGGGTAGGATTGCGCGCCGCCGAAGCCGCGGAACCGCTCGAGGGCGTCGCGATCCTGGCGGCCCATGAGATACATCAGCGCGTGGAAGACCGGCGCCGCGTGCGGCTTGACGGCGATGCGATCCTGCGGGCGCAGCGCGTGGCAGTAGAGGGCCGTCAGCAGCGTCACCGACGAGGCGCAGCTCGCCTGATGGCCGCCCACCTTGAGCCCATCGCGGCTTGGACGCACATGGTTCGCGTGGTGGATCATCCAGGTCGCCAGCCACAAGGCGCGCCGCTCGACGGCGTCGAGCGACGCCAGCAAATCGGTTGCGGGATCGGGTGGCCGGGCAATCTTGGCGGTGGCGGGGGCGATGTTTCTCATGGCTTTGCGAGTATAGGGCCGAGCCGCCGCGCTGCGATTGCGAAGATCGTCTGAATTGTCATCAAGACTGCGCTAAGATTGCGCGGAACTCATTAGATCGGTGAAAAAATTGCCCAATTCCGACCTTGACGCAATCGACCGGCGGATCCTCGCCGCCCTCCAGGATAACGCGCGGATCGCCAATACCGAACTCTCCGATGCCGTCGGCCTGAGCCCGGCACCCTGCCTCCGCCGCGTCCGCGCGCTCGAGGAAAAGGGCGTCATCCGCAAGCACGTCACCTTGCTCGATCCGGTCGCGGTCGGCTTGCCGGTCAGCGTCTTCGTCAACGTCTCGCTGGAGAAGCAGGTCGAGGACGCGCTGAAGCGCTTCGAACGCGAAATCCTCAAGCGCCCGGAGGTCATGGAATGCTATCTCATGACCGGCGATGCGGATTACCTTCTGCGCATCGTCTGCGCCGACCTCGCCGCCTACGAGCGCTTCCTGCTCGACCATCTGACGCAGGTCCCGGGCGTCGCTTCGATCCGCTCCTCCTTCGCGTTGAAACAGGTCAAATACTCGACCGCCCTGCCGATGACCGGGTGAGGCGGCGGTCAGAGCGGCGCGACCTCGACGAGATTATCCGAATAGGTCCCCGCCTGCCCAAGGCTGCAGTGCCGGTCGGCGCTTGTCGCGTTGACCGAGGTGCCGCCGCGATTGAGGCTCGCCCAGTATCCGACGTTCGCGAGCACCAATCCAGGCCTGACGTCGTCGCTCAGCTCCGCCCGCCCCTCGACGGCGCCGCGGTCGTTGAAGACCCGAACGTAGGACCCGTTCGGAATGCCGCGCGCCGCGGCATCGGTGGGATGGATGAGAATCGTCTGCTCGCCCTGACGGCGTTGCTGGACCGGCTCGTTGCCATACTGCGTGTTCAGGAAGGCGTGCGGCTTCGGCGAGACCATGTTCAGCGGATAGCGCTTGGCGAGCTCCGGATTCGACTGCGGCGTCTCGTAGGGCGGGATGTAGTCCGGCACGGGGTCGACCTTCTCGCCCGGCTGCATCGCCTCGTACATCGAGCGCCAGACGGGCACCACGAAGTTGCCGCCCTCGGCGGCGCTGGACTTGAACTCGCACTTGCCGGACGGCGTCTTGAAGTTCCCCGCGGCGTGCGGCGCGCGCTTGTCCGGATCGCCGACGTTGAGGCGCATGAAGCCCCGCTCCTTGAGGCGCTCGAGGGTGATGCCCTCGAGCTGCGGCGAGTTCCAGTCGTAGAATTCGCCGAGCATCTCGTCCTCGCTCATCTGCCAATAGGAATCGTCGAATCCCATGGTCCTCGCGAGCCGGCGGAAGAGCTCGACGTTGGGGACGCAATCCCCCGGCGCCGGGATCGCCGGCTGATTGAGCATCATGTAGAGGTGGCCCCAGGTGACCATGAGATCGTATTGCTCGGCCTGCATCGTCGCGGGGAGGAGAAGATCGGCGTAGCGCGCGGTGTCGGTAACGAAGAGCTCGCTCACCACGGTGAAGAGATCCTCGCGCATCAGGCCGGCGACGATCTTGGCTTGCGCCGGCGCCTGCGACACCGGATTTGAGTTGTAGACGAACAGGGATTTGATCGGCGGATCGAGCTTCATCTCGCCGTTGAGGGCGGCGCCGAGGTCGAGTTCGTTGACGACTCGCGTCCCCGGCTTGATCCAGTCGGGCCGGCAGATCTTGTCGAACTTGAACGGAAACTCCCAGATTGGCATCTCGACGGCGCCGCCGCCGACATGCCGCCAGGCGCCGACGAGGGCCGGCAAGCAGGTGATCGCTCGAATTGCCTGGCCGCCGCCGCGCGTGCGCTCGAGCGCGACGCCCTCGCGGATCGCCGAGGGCTGGGTCGTCGCGTATTCGCGTGCCAGCTGGCGGATGTCCGCCGCCGTGACGCCGGTGATCTCGGCAACCCGCTCGGGCGGATACTCGGCGGCGCGCGCCTTCAGCTCCGCGAAGCCGAGAGTGTATTGCGCGACATAGTCGTGGTCGATCAGATCCTCGGCGATGATGACGTTCATCATTCCCAGCGCCAGCGCGGCATCGGTGCCCGGGTTGATGCGGATGTGCCAATCGGCCTGCTTGGCGGTCCGCGTCCTCACCGGGTCGATGACGATGATCTTGGCGCCGTTCTTCTGCGCCGTCAGGACGAACGGCCAGGCGTGGAGGTTGGTGCTGATCATGTTCATCCCCCACACGATGATGTATTTCGCGTGGGCGAGGCTTTCGACGTCGAGGCCGCCGGTCGGGCCGACCGTCATGATCCAGGCGGTGGACGAGCCCGATTCGCAATAGGTCTTCTCGGCAACGCTGGCGCCCAGCCGGTTGAAGAACGCGTCGCCGCAGGTCAGGCCGTTCAGCGTGCCCTGATGCCCGAGATAGGCATGCGGCATGATCGCCTGCGCGCCATACTGAGCGGTGATGTCGGTCCAGCTTCTCTTGATCTCGGCGAGCGCATCGTCCCACGAGATGCGCTGGAACTGCCCGCTGCCCTTGGGGCCGCTGCGCCGCATCGGGTAGAGCAGGCGGTCTGGATTATAGTGATGCTCGGCGAAGTCCTTCAGCTTCACGCAGAGGCCGCCGCGCGTCATCGGGTGGTCCGGATCGCCGGCCACCTCCACCAGCCTGCCGTCCTCGACGTGGTAGAGGAAGGCACAGGTATCGGGACAGTCTTGCGGGCAGGCGCCTTTGACGACGCTGGTATCGCTGACATGCACGGACATCGCACACCTCCCAGGTTAACGGGACGAAGGTGCTCGGTGCATGACCGGCCGAGGCGCCGGTTCTCTAAAATCCGCTCGACCTCCGGTAACGCAAGAAACATGCCGCGGGTGGTCCATACTGCGCCCGATCGGGCGCTTGAGCAAATCCGCAGCGATCCACTGGCGTCCGTGCGACGCATCCTCGCGACAGCGGCTACGGCGCCTATTTCGCGGGCAGCGCTGCCCGCTGGCGCGCCGGAGGCGACGCAGCTAAAGATGTGAGGTGCCGGCCGCAACGAGCACGACGATCAACGAGCGGGAGAGAAGCAATGTCGATCCTGTTGCCGACGACCCTCGTCGGAAGCTATCCGCAACCCGACTGGCTGATCGATCGCCGGCGTCTGAGCGAGATGATCCCGCCGCGCATCCGCGCCAAGGAGCTGTGGCGGATCGACGGCGCATTCCTCGAAGCGGCGCAGGACGACGCGACGATCATCGCGATCCGCGACCAGGAGCGCGCCGGGATCGACATCGTCACCGACGGCGAGATTCGGCGCGAGAGCTATTCCAACCGCTTCGCGACGGCGCTCGACGGCGTCGACAACGACAACCCGGCGATGGCGCCGACGCGGACGCCCGGCAAGTTTCAGCCGGTGCCGCGAATCGTCGGCGAGATCAAGCGGCGGCATCCGGTCGAGGTGCGCGACGTCAAGTTCCTGCGTGACAATACCGATCGCACGATCAAGGCGACCGTCCCCGGCCCCTTCACCATGGCGCAGCAGGCGCATGATGATTTCTACGGCGACGAGGTGGCGCTGGCGATGGGTTTCGCCGCGGCGCTCAACGCGGAGATCAAGGACCTCTTCACCGCCGGCGCCGATATCGTCCAGATCGACGAGCCCTATATGCAGTCGCGGCCGGAGAAGGCGAAGGCGTTCGGCAATGCGGTACTGAACCGAGCGCTCCACGGCGTCACGGGGAAGACCGCGGTCCATATCTGCTTCGGCTATTCCGCCTTCGTGAAGCAGCGCCCGTCAGGCTATTCCTTCCTGCCGGAGTTCGAAGGCTCGAATGCTCGGCAGGTGTCGATCGAGACGGCGCAGTCAGGGCTCGACTGCGCCGTGCTGGCGAAGCTGCCGCACAAGGACATCATCCTCGGTGTGATCGACCTCTCGGACCCGGCGGTCGAAACGCCGGCAGTCGTCGCCGAACGAATCCGCCGCGCGTTGCCCTATGTGCCGGCCGAACACATCGTCGTCGCGCCGGATTGCGGGCTGAAATATCTGTCGCGCGAGACGGCGCTCGGCAAGATGCGCGCGATGGTCGAAGGCACGGCGATCGTCAGGGCGGAACTGGGCTGAGAAGTCGGTAGACGGCGTCTTCCTCTCACGTTTTCCTCGCGTTCGGAAAACGATCGGGCAGCGCCTATTTCGGAAGCGTCCGCCACCCCACTTCCGCCGGGATGATCTCCGCCAACGACCGGATGCTCCCCCAGTCGATCTTGCGCTCGAAGCCGGGCGGCGGGTTGCCGTCGACGTGCTCGCGCGCCGTCTTGAGCAGCAGCCGCCGCGCGCGGACGATCGAGATGTCGCTGCTGGAGAGTTGCTCGCGCGAGCGGTCGGGAATGCCGAGCGTCGCCATCGCGATCGCGAAATCCTCGTGCCGTACCGAGGGAAAGCCCGCCCATTTGCCGCCGTTGACCTTGGCGCGATCCTGGCCGAAGCGCGTCTCGATGCCGCCGATGCCGCGCGCCCCGTCGTTCGGATCGCCGTAGTCGAACATCGGATTGTGCCCAAGCGGCT
Organism: Rhodospirillales bacterium; assembly: GCA_028291405.1. GTDB lineage: Bacteria > Pseudomonadota > Alphaproteobacteria > ATCC43930 > CGMCC-115725 > URHD0088. Next base: position 6,809 of record JAQGID010000299.1, read on the forward strand.
GCACGAGGTTGTAGCGGATGTCCCATTGCGCCGCCCATTCGTCGTCGATCGGGATCGACATGGTCATCAGCTGCATCGCCGTCCTGCCGCCCTTCTGCGGGATGTAGGAATACCAGGGCAGACAGAACTCGCGGACCCGGACGTAGGAGGTGCCGTCCGGCATGCTGCGGATCGCCGCCTCGCGATAGCCATAGGGCTGCTCCTCGAACTCGAAGCGCGGCGCTAGGTCGAAGATCGTGTGATCGATGTTGCTGTTGCCGAAGTTGCTCGGCTCGCGGTTGACCCAGTCGGAATGCAGGATGCCGACATGCGCCGAATCGAGCTGTCCCTCCAGCCCGGTCAGCCAGTTGGTCCTGACAATGCCGAGCTGCGACTTGACATGGCCCTCGGGAAAATCGGTCCAGGCGAAGGCGGGAAAGTCGCCGGGCGTGCTGCCGCCGAGCCAGACCCAGATGATAGTGCCGGCCTCGCGCACCGGATAACGCGCGACCTTGACCCGCTCGATCAGCTCGCCGCGCGTCGCTTCGGGCTCGGTCGGGATGTCGACGACCTTGCCCGAAACGTCGATCTTCCAGCCGTGATAGATGCATTGCAGCGAGCAGTCGTGATTGCGCGCCAGCGACAGCGAAACGCCGCGATGGGGACAGGCCTCGTCGAAGAACCCGACGCGGCCGTCGGCGGCGCGGAAGGCGACGAAATCCTGGCCGAGCAGCCGCACCCGCTCGGGCGAGCCGCCCGCCTTAAGCAGCGCCGAGCGCACCGCCGGGATCCAGAACTGGCGCAGGACGGTCCCCATCTTGGTCCCGGGCCCCACACGGGTGAGCAGCTCGTTCTCTTCGGTGGTCAGCATTCCTCACCTTCTTGCGCCTCGACTTATTGTTCGATCTCGAACGATTTATGCTCTATCCTCGATCCGGTGGGAGTCAAGCCGAAACGTCGGCGACGACACGCGTATGGAGCCGGACATGCCGCCGCGAACGATTGCCGCCGAGACCGGTGAGGGGGACGAGCTCGACCTCGGAACCCTCACGGATTCCATCGGCTTCGCCCTGCGCGGCGCGCATCAGGCGTCAGGCGCCGCCTTCTCCGCCCTGACCGGCAAGCCCGGCCATTTCGCGGCGCTGACGCTGATCGCCAACAATCCGGGCATCACCCAGATGCGCCTCGCCGATGCGCTCGGGCGGTCACGCTCGACCATGGTGCCGCTGCTCGACGCGTTGGAGCGCGACGGGCTGGCGATCCGGGAGGCATCGCCGCGGGACGCGCGCTCGCACGCGCTGGCGATCACGGCGGCGGGGCGGGACTGGCTGGCGCAGATGACGCCACGCGTCCGCGGTCATGACGCGGCGCTCACCCGCGGCCTCACGGCGGCCAATCGCGCGGCGCTGATGCGGATACTGCGGATCATGAAACGCAATATCGCAGCGACCTGACAAAGCCTAGGAGACCGTCGCCATGGCCGAGATCGTGCTGGGAATCGCCACGTCGCATGGGCCGCTGCTCAGCCTCGATGCGGCACAGTGGAAGGACCGCGCGGCGGTCGACTACCGCAACGACCGGCTGAACCTCTCGGACGGGCGGTGGATCACCTACGACGCGCTGCTCGCCGAAGTCGGCGGCCGATACGCGTCCGAGGCGACGCTGGCGCAATTCGAGAAGCGGGAGGCGGCGAGCCAGCGTGCGCTCGACCGCATCGCCGCCGATCTTGCCGCGGCGAAGCCGGACGTGGTGGTGATCATCGGCGACGATCAGGACGAGCTGTTCAGCACGGCCAACATGCCGGCGCTCGCGATCTACTACGGCGAGGAGATCCGCACGAAGAAATGGCCGATCGCCCCGACGACCCCGGTCTATCGGCTGGAGGTCGTGAAGGGCTATGCGATGGACCGCGTGCATGTCTTTCCCGGCGCGGCGCGGTTTGCCGGCTTCCTCATCCGCAGCCTCGTCGCCGATGCGATCGATATCGCTGCGGTCGCCACGATCGAGGATCCGCTGAAGGCCGGGATCGGTCACGCCTATGGTTTCGTCGTCAACCGCCTGTTCGGCGGCCGCAGCATCCCGATCGTGCCGGTGCTGATCAATACCTTCCACGGACCGAACGTCCCGACCCCGGCGCGCTGTTATGATTTCGGCGTCGCGCTGCGCAAGGCGATCGAGGCGAGCCCGGAGAATCTCCGGGTTGCGGTCGTCGCATCCGGCGGCCTCAGCCATTTCGTGGTCGACGAGGCGCTCGACCGCCGGGTCCTCGCGGCGATGTGCAGCGGCGACCGTGACAGCCTCCGCGGCCTGCCGGTCGAGGCGCTCAATTCCGGATCTTCGGAGATCCGCAACTGGATCGCGGTCGCCGGCGCGATCGCCGGCATGACGAACCGCTGGACCGAATACCAGCCGCTCTATCGCACGCCCGCAGGCACCGGCATCGGCGTCGGTTTCGGCGTCTGGGACCCCGGTGCGGTCTGACACGAATGTGATTGGGTGGCGACGGCGACTACGATTAAATGCAGCCGATGCAACCCCCTTTCCTACCCTGGCGCGAGCGCAACGGTAAGCTCTCTCCGCTAAAGCTTGTCGTCTTTGTGGCGCTCTTCCTGCCCGCCGCCTGGACGGCCGGCTCCTTCCTCCTCGACGCACTGGGGCCGCGGCCGCTCAACGAGGCGATCCACCAGATCGGGCTCTGGACGATCCGCTTTCTCTTCATCTCGCTGGCGATGACGCCGGCGCGGCAGGCGCTGCAGTGGCCGCGGCTGGTGCTGGTTCGCCGCATGGTCGGGGTCGCGGCCTTCAGCTACGGCGTCATTCATCTGGCGCTCTACATCGGCGACCAGTCGTTCAATCTCTGGACGGTCGCATCGGAGATCGCGCTGCGCTTCTATTTGACCATCGGCTTCATCGCGCTGCTCGGCCTGACCGCGCTCGCGACGACTTCGACCGACGCGATGATCCGGCGGCTCGGCGGCCGCCGGTGGCGGCGGCTGCACCAGCTGGTCTATGGCATCGGCCTGCTGGGGACGGTGCATTATTTCATCCAGTCGAAGCTCAACGTCTGGGAGCCGATGATCGTCGCCGGGCTCTATGGCTGGCTGATGGCCTATCGCGTCGTCGCGTGGCGGACCGCGAGCGGCCGCGTCCCGCTATGGGTCCTCGCGGTGCTCAGCGTCGCCGCCGGCGCCACGACCGCGCTGGGCGAGACGCTGTATTTCTGGCTCTGGATGGGTGCACCGCCGGTGCTCGTGCTCGCCGCCAATCTATCGCTGGAAACCGGCGTCCGGCCGGGCTGGGTCGTGCTCGCGATCGGCCTCGCCTTCACCGCCGCCGCCGTCGTCCGCGCCCCGTCCAAGACGATTCGGCTGCGGCCGGCTTGATATACGGACGTGGCGCAGCTCGCGACGTGGTAGCATTCCGTCCAGGATGACGAAACCAGCAGATAGATCAGAGACTGCCGAGGGCGCGCGGCGTTGAGGCCGGATGACGCACTTCCGGCCTGGGCGGATTACGCGATTCTGCCGCTCCTCAACCTCGCCGCCGCCATGGCGCTCTCGAGCGTCGTGATCCTCGCCGTCGGCGAAAGCCCCTTGGCAGCGCTGCGCATCATGCTGACCGGCGCCTTCGGCAGCGGCGAGGCGATCGGCTATACGCTGTATTACGCGACGACCTTCGTCTTCACCGGCCTCGCCGTCGCGATCCCGTTCCACGCCAGCCTCTTCAACATCGGCGGCGAAGGCCAGGGGATGATGGCGGGAATCGGCGTCACCTTTGTCTGCCTCGGCATGGGCGCGGCGCCGGTCTGGCTGGTGCTGCCGGCGGCGATCCTCGCCGCGCTTGCCTTCGGTGCTGGCTGGGCGCTGATCCCGGCCTGGCTACAGGCGCGGCGCGGCAGCCACATCGTCATCACGACGATCATGTTCAACTTCATCGCCGCGACGCTGCTCAACTGGCTGCTTGTCGCCTGGCTGGTGGCGCCGGGCCAGAGCTCGCCCGAATCGAGCGGCTTCCCGCCGGGCACTTGGATGCCGACGCTCGCCGCGCTGGCGGCGCCGTTCGGCATCGCCATGGCGGCAACGCCGCTGAACCTCGCCTTCGTGATCGCGCTGCTGGCGAGCGCCGTCACCTGGGTCTTTCTCTTTCACACGCCGTGGGGCTACGAGATCCGCGTCCTCGGGTTCAGCGAGGGCGCGGCGCGCTACGGCGGCGTCGATGTCGGCGCGACCATCGTCCTGGCGCTTTGCCTCGGCGGCGCCTGCGCCGGACTCGCCGCCGTCAACGACGTCATGGGGGCACAGCACCGGCTGGTTCTCAACTTCACGAACGGCTCGGGCTTCATCGGCATCGCCGTCGCGCTGATGGGCCGCAACCATCCGCTCGGCATTGGCCTCGCCGCGCTGCTGTTCGGCGCCCTGACGGAAGGCGGGACGGAGTTGGCCTTCGACATGCCGGCGCTGCAGCATGAGCTCATCGTCGTCATTGAAGGGCTGGTCATCCTGTTCTGCGGCGCGCTGGAGCATCTCTTCCGGCCGCGGCTCGCGGCGCTCCTGGCGGGTGCGCGGTGAGCGACGACTGGCCTCAGCTCGTCTCGCTGCTGGCGGCGACGATCCGCCTGGCAACGCCGCTCGTCCTCGGCGCGCTCGGCGGACTGTTCTGCGAGCGCGCCGGCATCGTCGACCTCGCGATCGAAGGCAAGATGCTGGCCGCCGCCTTCGCGGCAGGCACCGTCGCATTCCTGACCGGCTCGGCCTGGCTCGGCCTCGCCGCCGGGATCGCCGCCGCCGCCGCGGTCGCGCTGGTGCACGGCTATGCCTGCATCACGCATCACGGCAACCAGGTCGTCTCGGGAATGGCGATCAACATCCTGATCGGCGGTCTCGCCCCGACCCTCGCCCTCGCCTGGTTCCACAACGGCGGCAACTCGCCGCCGCTGGTGGGGGCGCAGCGCTTCGTCGGGATCGACCTACCGTTCGCTAGCACGATCGAGCGGCTGCCGATCCTCGGCCGACTCTTCGGAGAATTGATCGACGGACAGACGGCGCCGGTCTATCTCGCCGCCGTTGCGGTGCCGATCGTCGCCTGGGTTGTCGGGCGCACGCGATTCGGCCTCAACCTGCGGGCAGTCGGCGAGAACCCGCTGGCAGTCGAGACCGCCGGCATCTCGGTCGCCGCGCTGCGCTATCGGGCGCTGCTGTGCAGCGGCCTGCTTTGTGGCATCGCCGGCGCCGATCTGTCACTGGCCCAGAGCGCCGGGTTCTTCCGCGACATGACGGCGGGCCGCGGCTATCTCGCCCTCGCCGCGCTGATCTTCGGCAAATGGCGGCCGATCCCGACGCTGCTCGCCTGCCTGCTCTTCGCCTTCACCGATGCGGTGCAGACCCGCCTCCAAGGCGTCGCGTTGCCCGTCGTCGGCGTCATTCCGGTTCAATTCATCCAGGCCCTCCCCTATATTCTGACCGTGCTGCTGCTCGCCGGGTTCGTCGGACGCGCACGGCCGCCCAAGGCGCTCGGCATGCCGCATGTGAGCCCGCGATGAGCGAGATTTCCGACCTGATCGAAGCGGCGACGCTGGCGCGCGACAACGCCTATGCGCCCTATTCGAAATTCGCCGTCGGCGCCGCGATCCGCGCCGAGGACGGCCGGATCTATGCCGGCGCCAATGTCGAGAACGCCGCCTTCCCGCAGGGGCAATGCGCCGAGGCGACCGCGATCGGCGCGATGGTGAGCGCCGGGGCCCGGCGCATCCTCGAGATGGTCGTGCTCGGCGAGGGGGCGGTGCTGGTGACGCCATGCGGCGGCTGCCGCCAGCGCATCCGCGAGTTCGCGGGGCGCGACGTTCGGATCCATCTCGTGGCGGCGGACGGGGCTCAGCACAGCGTCACCATCGGCGAACTCCTGCCCCTCGCCTTCGGCCCGGAACACCTTGGCTGAGGGCGTCACCGGCGCCAATCCGAAAGCGGCGGCGTTGCGCATCCTGCCGCTGCTCGAGCTCGCCGGTCCTGACGAGATCCACGCCCTCTGCCGCCGTGCGAAAACGCCGTATGGGCCGGTCGCCGCGGTCTGCGTTGCATCCCGGTTCGTGAGCCTCGCCAAGGAGATCCTCGCGGGGTCGCTGGTCCGTGTCGCGACCACGGCCGAGAACGCCGAGGCGGTCGCCGCGGCCGTTGCCGCCGGCGCCGACGAGGTCGAAATCGCGTTCGGCGACGCCGCTATGGTGCGGCAATGCCGGGCCGCCTGCCGCCGCGCCGGCGGCGCCAACGCGCTGCTGACGGTCAATATCGAGAGCGGGCGGATCGGCGATCTCTCCCGCATCCGCACGGCGGCGCTGGCGGCGATCGACGCCGGCGCCGATCTCGTCGCGACCGCGAGCGACGGCGTGGAGCCGGGCGCCACGATCGCGGCGGCGCAAGCGATCCTCGAGGCAGTCGCGGCGAGCCGCGCCCGGCGCATCTGGGCCGGCATCAAGGTTGTGGGCGGCATCCGCACGCTGTCGGAAGCGGTCGCCTATCTCGGCCTCGCCGAGCGACTGCTCGGCAGCGAGTTCCTCAGCCCGGCGACCTTCCGCTTCGGATCGGCGGTGCTGCTCGACGACCTGCAGGCGGCGTTGCAATGACGGAAGTCCGCTGCGCCGGCTGCGGCGCGCCGATGAGCTGCGATCCCGGGCCGGACTGCTGGTGCGTCCAGCTGCCGTTCCAGCCGATGCCCGAGGCGCCGACCGCCTGTCTCTGCCGCGCGTGCCTGCTGCGCTCTCGCGAAAAGCCGGACCCGCCGGTCACTCGCTGAGCTTTGCGGCCTCTGGGACGGCATCGGCCGACTCGGCGTCGGGGCGTCGCCAATGGAAGCTGCGGCGTTTCTTGCCGGGCTGCGCCGTCTCGCCGCCGCTGTGCAGGATCATCGGCAGCACCACCATCTGAACGCCGCGGAGATGCAGCTGGCGCTGCATGGTCAGTGCCGTCTGGTTGTGCAGCAGCCGCGGCAGCAGGCGATCGTCCTCGAAGATCAGCTTGCTGGCGAAGACGATCGCATTGGGAAATTCCTCGACGATATTCTCGACGAGCTCTGTCAGCTCACGGACGACGTCGGTGCCGAAGCAGCGGTAGGAAGCAGCCGCCATGTCGTGGGCGTGGCAATAGGCGACGTAGTACTGGAGTGAGGAATCGACCTCCTCGGTCAGCTGGTGCAGCCGCTCCTCGCCGCCGAAGCTCTGGGTATCGACCTCGCCGGAACGGACGAAGAGGAAGTTGCGGAACTGGCCGGGAAAGAGCCGGCGCACCCAGAGCAGCGAATGCATCCCGGCGCCGAGGCTGCCGCCGACCAGGAAGATCGCGGTCGGCGCCTTGGCCTCGAGCGGCGGCGGCGGCTTCGAGGGCTCGCTGACGCGGCGCGCGAAGACGCGGTCGGCGCGCTCGAGCAGGCTGCGGGTCTCGCGGTAATGCGATTTGATCGAATAGCAGATCCAGACCAGCGCCCCGACGATGAGGATCGTGACCCAGCCGCCGGCGGCGAAGCGCGCGATGACGATCGCGGCGAGGATGCCGGCGCAGACCAGGAAGCCGATGCCGGCGAGCACGAGCTGGCGCAGCCAGTGCTTCTCGCGGCCGCGCATCCTCACCCAATAGGTCGCCATGCCGAGCAGCGTCAGGGCGAAGGCGCCGAAGACAGTGATGCTGTAGAGCACAACGAGGAGCTCGACCTGGCCCTGCGCCAGCACCAGCACCGCGACTGCGGCGAGGCCCATCAGCAGGATGCCGTTGCGGGTCACCAGCCGGCTGGAGAGATAGCGCGCCTGGTGCGGCACCCATTCGTCGGCCGCCATGTTGGCGAGCACCGCTGGGCCGCCGAGGAAGCCGGTGTTGGCGGCGACGAAGAGCAGCCCGGCCTCGGCGACCAGCATGACCGTCACCAGCACGCCGCCGACGACGGGGCCGAACCAGCTCTCGGCGATGGCGCGGAAGACGACGGCGTTCAGCGTCTGGCCGCCGACCGGACGGGCGTGCCAGAGGAGGTAGAGGAGGATGATGCCGGTTGCGACGGCAGAGAGCGAGGCCGCCATGTACATCATCGTCACCTTGCCGGTCCGGACGCGCGGCTCGGCCAGGGTGTGGACGTTGTTGGAGACCGCCTCGAGGCCGGTATAGGTGCCGCCGCCGAGCGAATAGGCGAGGAGGAGCGTCGCGAAGATCGCCCAGCCGCCAGAGGTCTCGGCCATCCGCGCGGTATCGAATGAGGTCTCGCGCAGCAGCTCGGGGATCGCCGGGACGTGCACCGCGATGCCGTAGACGATCAGCGCGATATGCGTCACCAGGAAGATGACGAAGATCGGCATCAGCACGGCGATGCTCTCCTTCATGCCGCGCAGGTTGAGCGCGACGAGGACGAGGATGAGGCCGGCGCCGAACGGGATCTTGAGGAAGTGCCACTCGATGGGCAGCATGCTGAACAGTGCGTCGACCGCGCTGGCGATCGAGATCGCGATGGTCAGCACGTAGTCGACGAGCAGGCAGACGCCGGCGAGGACTCCCGGAAACGGTCCCAGCAGGCTGGTCGAGACGCGATAGCCACCGCCGCCCGTCGGGAAGAGCTGGACGACCTGGTTGTAGCCGAACGCGATGACGAAGACGGTGACGCCGGTCAGCAGCGCCAGGTAGATGCCGAGGCCGGGGTGGTCGCCGAGCGCCAAAAAGCCGAGCTCGGGCCCGTAGTTCGCCGAGGACAGCCCGTCGGCGCCGAGGCCGATCCAGGCGAAGAAGGCGACCAGTGCGATGCGCTCGCGAATCGCCGGATCGAAGGGGTTGCGCGGCGGTCCGAGGATCATCCGGCGCAGCCGATTGAAGAGCTGTCTCATTCCGCCCTTTGTGACGCCGCGGCTCGCCGCCGAAGGGCTGGGAGCCGCGGAAAACTGCGGTCGCGCCCGTCGCGAGACGGCTTTCCCCGACGACCGCGCCGCACCCGAATATCGCCCGAACGAGCGACGTTGCGCTGCGGCATGAGGTAGCCTAAGCTTTCCTCCTCGCGCAACAACTGAAAGGAGGTGATCCTGTGTCTAACCCTCATGGACTGCTGGCGACTTTGGTCGCGACCGGGATCGTCTCGAGCGGTGTATCGCTCGGCTAACGCTCCTGTCGTGGCATCGCGCCACGGTTCAGCGTAAGGAAGGGCCGCCCTCGGGCGGCCCTTCTGCTATTCGCGGTCAGCCTTCGCCGGGCAGCGTCCCGGCGCTGCAAAACTCCCATTCGCGGCCGTGCAGCGCATAGAGCAGCGCGACCTTGTCCTTGCCGGCATGGGTGATGAGCGCGGCGAAGCGGTCTCCGGTGCAGCTCGCCGCCGCCTTGCCGGGCGCCGGCAGCTTCTTCTCCTTGGCGCAGTTGACGACCGCAGCCGGCACCGAGCCGCTCAGGGGGTTCAGCTTCTTGTTGTGTGCCGTCAGGTAGTAATCCTGCGGCTCGCCGCTCTTGACCGACGCCTTGAGCTCGATATGGCTGAAGCGCGACGTGTAGATTCCGGCCTCCTGCTCGCCGTCGTTCTGGCCCGGCGGCAAGGGGCGGAAGAAGATCTTGGCGCAGGACGGCGGTCCCTTGTCGGCGGCGACGGCCGCGCCGCCCGGTAGGGCCAGCGTCGCGAGGCCGAGCCCCATTCCGAAAATCGTCGCAAACACGCCGATGCTGCGGCTTGACACCATGCTCGATACTCCCTTTTTCGGCGAGGCCACGCTCGCCTCGTTCCACGCGAGCGCGACTATTCCCTAAGCGCCGCGGCGCGGCAAGCCTGCAGGGGGCGCAGCGATCGGCGGTCCCGGCGCCGTCACGAAAAGAAAATATTAACCATCTTGCCGGCATGCTCGCGGGATCGACGAAATCCGGGTGCCCACCATGCATCGTTTCCGCCGCCTCGCCGCCGCCGCGGCCGTGTCCGCCGCGCTCGGCCTGCTCGCCGCCTGCGCGCAGCTCGACGAGGGCGCGCCGGAGGGCGGCATCCAGCTCGCCGCGATGCGCCCGCCGGCGACGCCGCGGCTGCCGCTGTCGAGCCTGCAGGACGACCGCTTCGTCACCGCCGACGGCACCGAGCTGCCGCTGCGCCACTGGCTGCCGGCGGGACAGCCGCGCGCCGTCATCGTCGCGCTGCACGGCTTCAACGATTATTCCAACGCCTTCACCGCGCCCGCCGAGCAGCTGGTCGGCCAGGGCATCGCCGTCTTCGCCTACGACCAGCGCTGCTTCGGCCAGGCGCCGCAGCGCGGCCACTGGGCCGGCCAGGAGACCTTGACCGAGGACGCGATCCTGGCCGCGACGCTGCTGCGCCGGCGCTACCCAGAGATCCCGGTCTATCTCCTCGGCGAGAGCATGGGCGGCGCGATCGCCGTGCTGGCGACGACGCGCCGCGCGCCGGCGCCGGTCGACGGCATCATCCTGTCGGCGCCCGCCGTCTGGGGCCGCTCGACGATGAACATCTTCGAGCGCGCCGGGCTGTGGATCGCCGGGCTGCTGCCGCCGATGCACGTCTCCGGCCGCAACGTCCCCTTCAAGGTCCATCCCTCCGACAACATCGCGGTGCTGCGCGCCCTCAGCGCCGACCCGCTGGTCATCAAGGAAACCCGCACCGATTCGCTGGCCGGCCTCGTCGATCTGATGAGCGCCGCGCTGGTCGCCGCGCCGCGCCTCGACGTGCCGGCGCTGATCCTCTACGGCGCGCACGACGACCTCATCCCGCAGGGCGCCCTTACCCGCTTCGTCGAGCAATTGCCGGCGGCGGCGCGGACACGCCAGCGCATCGCCTATTACCCCGACGGCTATCATCTGCTGCTGCGCGACCTGCACGCCGATGCCGTGCTGCACGACATCACCGCCTGGATCGCCGACCCGCAGCGCAACCTGCCCTCCGGCGCCGACCACAACGCTGCGGCACCCTTCCTCCAGGCCGGGCAGAAGGTCGCGACGGCCC
>JAQGID010000109.1 GCA_028291405.1 Rhodospirillales bacterium
CCCGCAAGAATGAACCGCGAATTGCAGCGTCGAACGCGCCGGAACGAACGGATGTCGCGGCACATCTGCGGCTGCCATGTTCGGCGCACCTGACCTGACAGTAACATTGGACACGGAGCGTAATAAAATGCCTTCCACGCCAGTGTTGATGAATGAGCGCTCGCTCCCGCGAGACGTAGAACACGCGCTCCGCGCGCTCGCGAATGGCTCTGTCGATGATCTCACTAGCCTCCCCGGAAGCGACATTCTCGGATGCGTGAAGCGCCGGCGGCTCACGCTCGCCGTGAACCCACCAGATGGCGATCTGCCGCGTATCGTCACCCTCACTAATTGGAATGGCAAGAGGTGCCGAATGAGAAACGTTGTGCGGCGTTCACAGGCGGTCCAGACGTTTGAGTTCGCAAGCGCGAAAATGCGTGACATGCTTCAGTGCGAGTATTTTCACGAATTTCGCTATGTGCAGACACTCGATGTCGATTGGCGAGTAATCAGTATCGTCGAACAGCCGCTTCTTCTGCTTTTCTGGCATAACGGTCGTGTTCACGGGTACACCCCGGACTTTGAAATTGAGCTGCGCTCAATTGAAGTTGGCCGACCGGAGCGTATCGTCCGTGACGTAAAAGGATCGGACTGGAACAGAGCGGACGAAGCCGCCAAAATTGTAGTGTTCCCCGCCATACGCTCGGCCTTTGAAAAGCTAGGAATCAACTTCGATGTCGTCACGGCGGACGAGATCGTGAAGGAGCCGCATTGGTCGAATGTAGATAAATTGCTCGACTACCGGTTCGATCGTGTCGCCTACGGAGCGAGGTTCGAAGCTGCTCGCATGCTCCTTCACGGTCGATCTTCGAGGATTGGCGTTCTTGCCGCAGCGCTCGACCGCGACGCTGTGATGGCCATGATTGCCGCCGGCGACCTTCGAGTCGATCTGGCCGCAGGCCCGCTTTGCGATGATTCCGAAATTGCATGGCAGGGCGCGTTATGACCCTGCACGCTTCGAATCGCCGGCAACAGCACCCGCATGCGTGTTCGCTAGGGCAGGAGGTCAGGTCCGGACTCTCCACCCACATCGCCGCTTCGACACCCTTCACCCGGAGTTCCGCAGGCGCGACAGCCACTTTCTGCCTGTGGGCGCACAGTCCACCCTGACAGGCGCGTTTGCCACCATCCAACCAATGTAAATACCGACGACAGGTCCGCTTGCAAATGAGCACTTTCGCCTTCTTCGACGGTTGGAGTTCGATCTCGATGGCGTACGCAACCGCGTCATTTCACGCGGTGCTGACGGGCTGTTGCTCGTCGAGGACGGGGAGGGCGACCGCTGTCGTTACAGTCAAGGACAACTGTTTGATCTGCAGGAGGGAGGTCGGCTGAAACCGGCACAAAAAGGCTCGCGATTCGAGCCATCATTTGCAATTGGGCCGCTTCCGCCGAACCTGGCGATGCTCGCGCCCACCGGCGCACAGTCGAATGGGTCAGTCGCAACCAAGGACTGCGATGCGAAGCGGAATGTGGCAGAAGCCAAGCTGTCGGTGCTCGAGGCGCTGAAGGAGACGCGGCTTACATCTCGCTCGAAGGAGGCAGCCGAGCAGCGGAGGACTACCTTGAAGGCGGCCGGCCTCCGGGAGGAAGTGCATCCAAGCACTCTCACCAGGTGGCGACAACGGTACCGAGCGGATAGTATTGATGGCCTGATCAGCGGGCGGCCTGGTCCAAAAGGCCCGCGAAAGGGCTTCTTCCAGGAGTTGGCGACATCAATATTCGATGAGTTTCTGCTCATCGACCAGCCAACGGACGTGCTGAGCGCGCATCAGACCTTCGTTACTCGAGCGGAGGTCAAGCGCGCGGAAGAAAACGCTCGGCGGAGCGCGACCGGTCAAACTGACGTGCCGGCTGTTCCAAGCTATTCTTGGTTTTCGCGGCGACTGCAGGAACGTAAGGCCCGCGATCTCGCAACGTCGAAGGGACGATACCACATTCAAGACGACTTCGACATCGTCGCGTCTGGGCCCATTACTACCAAGCTCCTGAGGCGAACCGAACTCGACCGGAAGCGAGTGCCAATTATTCTCCGGGAAGAGCCGGAGAAGGCGGGCCGTTACCGTCGCTCCGACCTTCTTATCTTAGGAGCCGGAGGTCTTGAAGCCCTCGTAGATCGGCGCTCGGGGATGCCCTTGGATTTTATTTCGGGTTTGAGGCTCAGGAAAACGTTACAACTGTTCTAGCGTGTTTGAGGCACGCAATCCGACGTAAGAGCTACATTAGCGGATCTGATGCAGAATGGTGGCGATGCGCCACGGATTGGCCCCCCTTTGGATTCCGTTTCTAGTGGACTGTGATCATGCGCTGGCGCAGCACGCAAGCGGCTTTCGCTACGCTTTACTTCGACTCGGTATCAGCATCCAGCGTGCTGTGCGTCGGCGTCCGAAGCAGAAGAGTGCCGTCGAGCGCTTCTTTCTCGAGGTTGAGCGCTTCTGCCAGGACTACCCCGGGTATGCTCCGGATCCTAAGACTACAATCTCGGAACTCGACCCGCTTGCGACTTCGCTGCTTACGCCGAAAGAATTTGTTCAGAAGTTCACGAGATGGGTCGTCAATGAATACATTCACCGTCCGCAAGACGAACTGGGAGGTCGCAGCCCATACGAGGCTTGGAACGAACTCGAGCCCTTGCAGCGCATCCGAATGCCCGAAAACATCGCGGAATTGGACTATCTCCTGGCTAATCATTACTTCCGCCAACTAGATGCTGATGGGATAGACCACAACAATCTGATCTATGTCTCGCGCGTTTTGCAGCCGATCTTGGATCGCTATGGCCCCAAGTGTCGAGTGCAGATCTCCGATGACGAAGCCGATCTCGGCTTCATCACGGTGTTCGACCCGTTGGACGGGACGCCATACCGCACACCGACAAAGCCCAGCATGTTTAGCTACGCAAGCGGATTGTCGTTGGTTCGCCATAAGCTCATTCGGCAGGAACTTCCGGCAAAACCAGGGAAGACGAGCACTCTAGAGGATTGGGAAAGACGCAAAGTCGAGCGTGTTACCGAGGCACATGAGATGCGGAGGAGAGGCCAAAAGCGGACGCACATTACCGTCGCGCTGGAAGCATCCTACAATACAGCCGGCCTCTCGAGAAACGAGCCAACGCTTGAGACTTTGAGTCCACGGCGCTCTAAAGCGGATAGCGCGGAGATCGACAACCAGGACCATATGGATGGATCGCAAACGACTGACTTATGGACGGACGACGATCTACCGGATGTCGAGGTCGATGACGACGACGTCTCCAGTAGCAAAATGCCGACCTCCAAGGATCCGCACACCACGTCCGGCCGACAGAAGGAGCGGTAGGATGGCACTTCCTTCCGCCACCATCGGTGAACCTTCAAGTGACTGGGTCCCATTGACTGATCAGATCATCATTTACGATCCGCAGGTTCGCGAATGCATCACGATCATCCAGCGGTGCCACCGGTTTTCCAAGCGGCTCGAGGAGCCACTGGGCGTCAAGGTTTGGGGTGACGTCGGTACCGGAAAATCATTTATTCAGCGCTGCTACGAGCAGTCGCATCGCCTCGTCGACGCGCACGGAAGCCGGCTTCGGAAGAACGGGCATAAGATCGTGCCTGTTTGCCGCGCCGTCGTTCCAGACATGCCGACGCGAAGAACTTTTGTGGCTTCGCTTCTTGAAGGCCTTGAAGATCCGGCCTATGACGCGGAACGAAGCGCCTGGCAAGCCGAGCAGCGTCTGTACCGGAAGCTGGAGGAGACCGAAGCGAAATTGATATTGCTGGACGAAATGAATCACCTTGTTGATAAGGCAACCAAGAATGTTGCTCCTGAGGTCGCCGACTGGATGAAGCATTTTCATTATAAGTGCAAAATCTCTATTGTCGCCTTCGGCTTGCCTTCGGCTGAAAAGGTGTTTGATTACGAACCGCAGCTTCTGGATCGCTTCGGGAATGCTCATTATCTAAAGCCGTTCCGATGGGACAAGATAAACGCAAAGAAAATGTTAGCTGGCTACCTCAAGAAGCTCGATGAGAGGCAGCCTTTCGCGTACATCGGCTTAGCTGACCCTGACATCACTTTTCGCATATGGCTCGCCACCCGCGGCTATCGACGCAGAATAGCGAAACTTCTCAAGGGCGCCGTCGAGCACGGCGTCGACGAATATGAGGATGCCGTGCGCCGGAGCAGACCCGGAAGGCGGTATCTCATCATGAAGGATTTCGAGATTGCCTTTGACCGGTACATACAGCGCTGCCCTCAGGACGAGAAGGACTTGGAACGTCCCGCGGCCAACCCATTTCGCAATGGGAAACTGCCCTGTGAATCCGCGGTGGTCCGTGCCGCATAAAACCGGCGAACAAGTCTACTCGACGCGCTATGCTGCGCGATACGCGCAGATTTTCCTGACTCGTGCCTGACGAATTGCTCGTTCTGCTCTAGCCAGTCGTGTTTCGATGGACGTGGCGACCTGTGATCCTGCCCCGCCTCCGGCCATGTGGACCGACCTGCCGGCGCGGCACAAGTCCGATTTTGATGGCAATCGCGGCCACTTTACTTGCCAGAAAAGTAAGTCCGTAAATGCCCGATTCTCGCGTCCAATCGCACGGTCGCAGTTCTCCTGTCACCACCATTTTCAAGAGTTCGCCGGCATTCAGTTTATAGGCAGTAAGGACACCCCGAAACGATACACTGACGTTGATATCTTTCTCACGTTTCACTGCCGCCTCAATTGAACGCAGCAGCTTCTGAAGTTCACGGCGTTCTACAAGTCGGCGCGTGGACCAGATCAGAGAGCCTTCTCTTGGATTTAGCAGCCCGGCGCAAATGAGGGTTTCACCGGCGCCACGGTGGACGCCGAGTTCAGCGAGGACTTCTTCGAGGGACAGCCAGTCCCGCGCCTCTACCGACCGTTTTTGCGCGAGTTTCGTTACATCCCGGCGCGAGATCCAAAACTCGCGATTTTTGTTGGCATGTTCCGTCCTGTTCTCAAACCGTCCCGCAGCAATGAACTCTAGGGCTTTGCGGCAACTTGTTTCTAAGGCGGTTGCTGTCTCGCGGACATTCATCCAGGTTAGCTCCGTGCCCGGTACGGCTATCTTCAGCATCCGCCGTGGGGTATGGGAAAATTGCCTCGCGGCAAACATCCTAATGCCCTCTACGATCAGCGATTCCGCGGGAAGAAGTTCCGAGCGCTTCAGGAGACGAGCCAAGCTCCTGGCTATAAGCTGCTCGAGATTTTCCGCGTCACGTGCGGAGCTTTGACTTTCCGAAGCCCGCAACTCAAGCTCCCTCAAGAACTTGTCCGGCCACTCAAGTAGCAGTTCGGCACTGCGCTCGAGTACATGGCGGGCGTTTTTAGGTCCAATGCCGCGCAGATCTTTCGAGTGATAGCCCGTGGCCGCATACAGCCCCACAAAGGAAGCTAGATCTAACAAGTCGGGGAGCGGCAATTCCTCCACGGTTCTTGGGAAGAAACCGGGTCGCCGGTCGATCTCAATCCCCGCGCGGCACTGAATCAATGCCGTGAGCGCTGCAGCCGCTGGACTGCATTTCTCCACTTCTGTCTCGGATAGGTCGTGCGGAGAGGTACGGACGCGAACATCGATGCTCTGCCATTTGTTGCGAGGATTCCACGCACAGGTGGTAACCCCTGTGCTTTGCCATCGTTGCACGCGACCGTAGTGGCACTCGCGTGCAAGCCAAACTTGGTGGACAGGACAAGCAGCAAAAAGCTCTAAATCCCACAGCGCTCGCCGGTACGGCGCTTCGCGCAAGCAAAGCGGGCAAAACTTGGGGGTCCACAGGTGAAAGGCTCGCTCCGGAAGTGCCCTTCCTCGAAATACGCGCCGGCGCCGGCCAACGATATCGGGCACGGTGGCGATTAGCGCAATCGTAACCAAATCGTCTACCGATCTCTCGACCAGCGGAGCCAACCCTTCCGGAGAGCCGCAAAGGGCAAAAAGGTCTGATTCGAATGTCAGTTCACCGCCGATAAGGGAAGCGATGGTCCTCAGAGAAGGGTAGTCATTTTCCTCGGTTAGCCGCACTGCGTATCCCAAAAAGCTTTCGGTCGTTTGGTGCGGCGGCGCCGATAGGAGGCTCGGGAGTGGCATAGGCGCAGTGGCTGCTCAACCGGGTAACACATCCGTAATGCTGGCGCATGACGTAGTTGACGGCGGAAGTAATTCAAGCTGAGGGTGCCACCATTAGGCGACCGGAAGGCGAACCGGCCCTGATGCCGAGGTACAGATTGAGATGCAAGGCGAGCGTCGGGCGCGCTAGTGGGCGCGATCGCTGCATCCGGATTACAACGAGGTGGCGCTTCTGCCCTCCAAGGTGGTTGCGATGCAGCTGCACGCCTTCATCCAGGCAACCATGGCTGGGAGGATAGGCATCTCTCGGAATTCGAGATCGCCCGCCGGACGATTCCGGCGGAATCCCCGGCTTCTACGTTAGGCTCGAGCCCTCGCCGACCCTGATTATCCCGACCACGATGAGGTCAAGGAATGGCTCGGCGATTCCGACCCGGAAGCGTTCGATGAATCCTCGATTAAAAAACCGCTTGCTCGCATCGCCAGCCGCGGCGCTACTCAGCTGAGGACTGGAAAGTGGTGATCGGCTGACGGATATGTTGCGATGATTATGCCAGTACCCGCATTTGATGCAGTGATTGTGAAATCGCGGTTGCAGAGATTCTGCGTACCGTATTGATATTACGATGCGCCTGTTGCAGCGATTATGACGCTGCGCAGGCGGCCATCGCGGCAAGCCTGGCGAAATCTCCTTGGCCCACCTCGGGATCCTGTTCCTGGACGAGCTGCCGGAGTTCAACCGCGCGACCCTCGAATCGTTGCGCCAGCCGCTGGAGAGCGGCCGGGCCACGGTGGCGCGGGTCAATGCGCATGTGACGTATCCGGCGCGCGTCCAGCTGATCGCCGCGATGAACCCCTGCCGCTGCGGCCATCTCGACGATGCGGCGCAGGCCTGCGGAAGGGCGCCGCGCTGCGCCCAGGACTACCAGTCGCGCATCTCCGGCCCGATGTTCGACCGCATCGATCTGCACATCGACGTGCCGGCCGTGCGTCCCGCCGATTTGGCCCTGCCGCCGCCCGCCGAGGGCTCGGCCGAGGTCGCGTTCCGGGTGGCGGCGGCGCGCGCCCGTCAGGCGCGCCGCTACGAAAGCCTGCCCGAGGAGCGGCGTATCCGCACCAATTCCGAGGCCGACGGCGAGCTGCTCGACGCGGTGGCTTCACCTGATCCCGATGGCAAGAAGCTGCTGCTGGCCGCCGCCGAGCGGCTGCATCTCTCGGCGCGCGGCTATCACCGCGTGCTGCGCGTCGCCCGTACCCTCGCCGACCTCGACGCCAGCGAAAACGTGCGCCGGCCGCATATTGCGGAGGCGCTGAGCTACCGCCGCCTCGCGCTCGGCGGCGATCTACGATGAGCTAGTAACGCCGTCATCGCTCAGTGGCGTTACAGCGCGGTTTCTACTGGCCAAGGTGTAACCGCTCCTAATACCGGAGTTCACCCGCGCCGGCCTTATCGAAATCGAGTCGAGCGTCGATATGAAATGAACGATCGAAGGCCATAGCCCGCGACAAAACCCACCGCCATAAACGATCCGACCACCAGTAGCTCAATCATCACCGCCCCATCGTCTAACTCGAATGGACATAAGTACCACAGTTTTGTGATGCTTAAGGGGTGCACGCCCCAAAATGAGCATGCCTGCCATCGATTGGCGAAATTCATTCGCGCTACAGGGGGCCGAGCAAAATCGGCAAGGTGGGACTTGCTACCTAATACCGGGCATTTCGGCGCTCGCCGTATTGCAATCGCCAGTATGAATGCAGCGGCAGGCCCATCTCAACTACGCCGAGGTCGGATTCGTTGTGCCCGCGATCGGCGACGGCCTCTCCGTCACACTCCGCTCAGAGCCTCTCGGTGCACCTCGTCGGCGCGAGCCCAGCCGCCGAAGCCGTTCCATTCGAGACGTCCAGGAATGAAAAGCCTTCCTGGAAAAATAGAACGCTCAGCGCTCCGAATCCGGGGGCCGCAATCTTCAGTTCATCGGCGGCGGAGCAATTTAAGTCTGCGATTATCTCTCGCGCTCGTAGGTCAGCGTGCCAACGACTTTCTTGCCGGGAAGGATGGCGCTAAGTTGTTGGGCGGTTCGGATCGAGAGTGTGTCCCCGTTCAGCGTGTAATAGCGGATCTGCTCGATGCCGCTGTAGATCTCGTTCCACGCGATATCGGGTTTGGTGATGATACGGTCATGCTCGACTTTGTAGCGGCCGCTGTAGCTGACCATCGACTGAAGCAGCGCCGCGCGCTCTTCCACCGTCGTCGCAGGCCTGCGATCCGCTCGTGTGAGGATCGTCATCATCCGGCCTTCGACGGTGAAGATGAGATAGCCGATGGGATGCGGCCCGAAGATCTCCTTCGGCTGCTCGCCGATCACTTGCAAGCTGAAGGACTGAAGCTTCCAAACGCCGACCAGATCGTCAGCATCATTGTCAACGGGACCGGCCCATCCTTCGAATGCAGCGAAACCAACCGGCAAGATCAAGGCTAGGGCGACCGCTGAGCGCATCGTAGCCTCCGTAATTCACTCCTTAGGTTTGGCAATCATTCCGATGTCATCTGCAAGCGTCGGCTCGTCAGCTTCGAAGGACGGGTTGCCAATAGGAGCGTGCTTTACCGCCTCCCGCACAGTCGATTCAGGGCCAAAGCTGAGCAATGCCGGACGCCAGAATTCGACGAGGGCACCCAGAGCGATATAGCAAACGACCGCCCAACCGATAAGAACATTGTATGGCTGCTTAGCGAGACGAGTTCGACGGTCCTCGTAATCCTCGGTGGTCCTTTCCGATTTTGCCATAATGGCCTCCGGGCGCATGGCCTCCGACCGACGTGACAAATGATCCGCTGCCACGCAGGACTTGGTGCTGGCAAAAGTACGGTGCAATGAGTAAAAACGTTCACTGTCGCCGGCAATTCTACCAGACGAAGAAAGATTGGAAATTCCAATGACTTAAAAATCCGCGTTGATTATTTTAAGTTTCCAATGTAGATTGTGACGCCTTTGTCGGCGGTCGAGAACGGACAAGGTTATAGCGCGCTGCGCGAGGTAATCAATATCCGGTGTCTCTTGTTGCGGGGTGGGCTGCCTACGCAAAATCGTTTGCGCCACGGTCGTGTTGCGGACGCGAATCATCATTTCGGATCAGCGATCGCGAGGCAACATGCCGCGTGCCGCTTGACCTCGCGTTAAGCCGCAATCATGGCGGGCGTCCCTTCCGGGGGGACGCGAGAGGGGATGTCGGCGGCGACGTTGTCCTATAAAGCGCAGCGATCCGAATCGGCTCGAGGAGCACGCAATGCGTTTCGTCAAGCCCGCCATCGCCGCGCTGGGCCTCGCCTGCAGCGGCTGTGTCGTGGCGCCGCCGCCCGGTCCGCCGATCGCGATGGCGGCGCCGCCCGCCCGGCCGCCGCAGAACTGTCGCGAGTTCCAGCAGACGATCACCGTCGGCGGCAAGCCGCAGAAGGCCTACGGGACGAGCTGCCAGCAGCCCGATGGAACCTGGAAAGTCGTCGGACAGGACGGCGCGGCGTCGCAGCCGCCCCCGCCGCCTCCGGTGGCGACCTATCCCGCTTATCCGCCGCCGCCCCCCGTCATGGCCTATCCCGCCTATTACCCCGGATATTACTATCCGCCGTTTTACGGCCGCGTGCACCTCGGCTTCGGTGGCCGGTTCTAGAAGTCAGGCCGGGGCGAGCTCTGTCCCCAGCGGGCGAGCAGCCGGTGGAAGAAATGCGGCGCCGGCTCGCCGTCTCATTTGAAGATGATGCTCGCCGGATCCGCGTCGCCCGTGATGAGGTTCTGCTCCTTGGCGATGTCGATCCACCATTTGACCTGCTCCGGCGAGACGTCGACCGTCAGATTGGAGGGCGGCAACGCGGCGATCACGGCGGCCGGCAGCTTGGTATAGACGCCGATCGCCCGGTTCAGCGCGTCGACATGCGCCGGGATATACGCCCGCGCCTCTTCCATCGCGGCGCGCAGCGCGATGACCGTGTCGCGGTGCTCGGTCGCCCAGGCGCGCGTCGTCGCGTAAACGACGGTCAGCGTCCCATCCGGCGTGTTCTTCATCCAATCCTCCACCGGGTAGCCGGCGCCGGATTGCAGGATGCGGATGGTGAAAGGCGCTTGCGACGGGTAGGCGTCGATTTGGGCGGATTTCAGCGCATCGCCGGCCTGGACGAAGCCGACCTCGGAATAGCGGACATCGCTGGGATCGACGCCGTTCTCCTGCAGATAGCGGCGCAGCATGACGTGCAGCAGCGCGCCGAGGCCGGGGACACCGACCATCTTGCCTTTGAGGTCCGTCGGTTTCCGGATGCCGCTGCCGGTGCGCGCGACCAGCACGTCGCCCTCGCGCGGATAGACGGCCGCACCGGCGATCACGACGAGGTCGAGCCCGGCGTCGTTGGCCTGCAGCAGCGTCGTCATCGTCGGACCGGCGACCTGCACCGCGCCGCTGACCAGCGCCGGCGGGTTGTTTCCCGAGCTCGGCGTGAGGACGAACTCGACGTCGATGCCGCGCTTCCCGAAGAAGCCCTCCTCCTGCGCGACATAGGCGGCGCAGAAGCTGTTCGCCGCCGTATACATCAGCTTGATCTTCTCCGTCGCCGCCGCCGGTCCGGCAGCGGCGACGGAAATTCCAAGGGCCGCCGCGAGCAGCACGGCGGCAGTTCGCCCCGGCGCCATTTTTCGCCCCGGCGCTATTTGAAGATGATGCTCGCCGGGTTGGGGCTGCCCTTGATGAGATCCTGCTCCTTGGCGATGTCGATCCACCATTTGACCTGCTCCGGCGAGACGTCGACCGTCAGATTGGAGGGCGGCAGCGACGCGACGACCACGGCCGGCAGCTTGGTATAGGTGCCGACCGCCTTGTTCAGCTCGTCGACATGCGTCGGGATGTAGTCCTTCGCCTCCTGCATCGCCTGGCGCATGGCGACGACCAGCGCCCGGTTCTCCATCGCCCATTGCCGCGTCGTCGCATAGACGACGGTGAGCGTCCCGTCGGGCGTCGCCTTCAGGAAGTTGGAGACCTCATAGCCGGCGCCCGACTGCAGGATCCGGGCGGTGAACGGCGCCTGCGACGGGTAGGCGTCGATCTGCCCGGTCTTCAGCGCGTCGGCGGCCTGGACGAAGCCGACCTCGGAATAGCGGACGGCGTTCG
>JAQGID010000127.1 GCA_028291405.1 Rhodospirillales bacterium
CCGGCCTTCGGCAACTCGGCTAGGAGCAGCGTGCGGTTCTCGGCATAGCGCGCGACGTTGCCGGCGAGTTCCTCGGCGCAATCGAAGGCGGCGAGCGCGGCGTGCTGCGACAGGGTCGGCGGCGAGATGAAGAGATTCTGCGCCAGGCATTCGACGGCGCGCAGTAGGCTCGGCGGCACCACCGCCCAACCGAGCCGCCAGCCGGTCATCGAGAAATATTTCGAGAAGCTGTTGACGACGATCGCCTCCTCGCTCGCCCCGAGCGCCGTCGCGACCGGAACCGAGCCGTAGGTCAGCCCGTGGTAAATCTCATCCGAGACGAGGCGGATGCCGTGCGCGGCACAGTGCCGGGCGATGTCGAACAGCTCGTCGGGCCGCAGCATCGTCCCCGTCGGATTGGCCGGGCTGGCGACGATGAGTCCGTCGATGTCGCCGCAGCGTTGCAGCAGATCGAGGGACGCCTGGTAGCGCTCGCCCGGACCGGCCGGCAGCTCGACCGGCACGATATCGAGCGCCGTCAGGATGTTGCGATAGGCGGGATAGCTCGGCGCCGCGAGCGCCACGCGGTCACCAGCATCGAAACTGGCGAGGAAAGCCAGGATGAAGGCGCCGGAGGAGCCGGTCGTCAACACGACCCGCGCCGGATCGAGCTCGACGCCGTAGGAATCGCGATAATACCGGGCGATGCGGGCGCGCAGCTCGGGCAGGCCCAGCGCATCGGTATAGCCCAGCACATCGCGGCCGAGCGCCGCCTGCGCCGCCGCGATGACTCCCGCGGGCGCGGCGGTCGACGGCTGCCCGACCTCGAGGTGGAGGACATCGGCGCCAGCCGCGGCGCGCTCGTTAGCGGCGCGCATCACGTCCATCACGATGAAAGGCGGCACCTGGCCGCGGCGGGCGACTTTCAGAACCATGCGCTAGCGAATCCTTTCGGCGGTCTCGGCGAAACCGGCACCGCGCGGGTCGGCGGCAGCGGTGCAATCAATTCGATCGGCAGGCAGGCCGCCTGGGCAGGCGACCGCGTCGACCTGGCCGAGCGCCGGCACGCCGGGCTCGGCGAGGATCGTTTCGCCGGCGCCGTAGGCACGTGGCAAGGCCAGGACGCGGTCGACCGGCAGCGGCGCCGCGAAGGACGCCAGCGCCGTCTCGACCATCGCCTGTGGCCCGCTGCGATCGCCGCCGGCGGCGAAGGCGCCGAGCAGCTTGCGGGTATTCTCGTTGACGAGCAGCAGCGCCGCGCCTGACGTCCCGTCCGACGACGCGCCGGGAACCGCAACGCTCGCGACGATGCCGCTCTCGCCGATCACCGTGCCGGCGCCGAACAGCCGCCCCATCGTCAGGCTGCAGGCCATCGCGGCACCGCGCCAATCGACGACGACGAACCCCGTCGCGGCGTCGCCGCCGCCCGGAAGTCCTGTCTCGCTTGCATCGCTCGCCGCCGTGGCGACCGCCTGCGTCAGCCGGCCGGCGACGGTCGCGGGGTCCGGACCGCCGCCCAGCGAATGCAGGACGACGCCGACGCCCGCGGCATCGGCGGGCTCAGCCGCGGCGCGGCGCCATAGCGTCCGCGCCGCATCGCCGCCGGGCGTCGCCGTGAAATAGACGAGGTGGCGGCCGAAGACTATGCCCTCCGGCACCGTCGTCACCGGTACGGCCTCGCGGAGCAATGCCGGATCGACGGCCCCGCTGGCCGCAACGAAAGCCGCGGCGAGGCGGCCGCCATAGAGATCCGCGGCGCCGCGCTGGCGCAACGCCGCCAGCGTCTCGCCGAGCTCGCCCTGCGGCAGGAGATCGCCCTCTGCGAGAGTCTTGCCGCTCGGACCGGTGATCTCGGCACTGGCGGCGGCGATGTCGCGGATGAAGGCACGCGACACCGGCACGCCGAAGAGTGCCAGCTTCTCGGCCGGGGCGACGACCTGCTCCCAGCGCAGCCTGCCGTATTTCGCATGCGCCGCCGCGAGGCCGCGGGCCAGCATCGGCAGGCCGATCGTGCCCCCCGGCTTCGCGGCAGCGGGCAGGAAGGCGAGTGATTCGACCGGCAGGGGCGTCGGCGGCGCCGCCTTGACCAGCAATTGGTCCTCCGCGTCGCGGCCGCCGCGCAGCAGGCAGGCGCCGCCGCCGCCGAGGCTGGCACGGGACGGCAGGGTGACGGTAAGCGTCAGGGCAAGGGCGACGCCGGCATCGGCAGCGCTGCCGCCTTGCGCCAGGATATCGCGCGCGACCGCGGCGGCGCGCGGCTCGTCGGCGACGGCATAGCCGGCGATGCGCAGCCTGGGGAAATCCGGGCGCGGCAGCCCACCCTGGGGACTGCACCCGGCAAACGTGCCTATAATGAGCGTCAGGGTCGCGCCGCCGCGCGCCCGGCCGAAGAACGACATCGCGCATTGACGCGCAGATGCCATGGGGCCAATTGTTGCCGGAGATCCGATGACGCCGCGAGTGCTCACCAACATGCTCCGCCGGGCCCTTTGCGCATTGCTCCTCTTAAGTCTGGCGGTGCCGCGTCTTGCCTTCGCGCAGAGCGGCGGCGATCAGATCAGCTTCATTCGGGATGCCGAGATCGAAAGTAACATCCGGCAGTGGGTGACGCCAATCTTCAAGGCCGCCGGACTCGACCCCGACGCGATCCGCATCTATCTCGTCAACGACCCGCGGCTCAACGCCTTCGTCGCCGGCGGACAGAATTTGTTCCTCCACACCGGGTTGCTGCTGCGCAGCCAGAGCCCGAACCAGGTAATCGGCGTCGTCGCCCATGAGACCGGCCACATCGCCGGCGGCCATCTCGCGCGCGCCCAGGAGGCGATGAAGAACGCCACCATCGAGATGATGATCGCGATGGTCCTCGGCGGCGCCGCCGCGGCGATGGCGCACGGCAACGGCCTCGGCGGCGCGATCGCCGGCGGCGTGGGCGTCGGCCAGCGTTCCTATCTGCAATACTCGATCGAGCAGGAGGCCAAGGCCGATCAGGCGGCGCTGGGCTTCCTCGACGCCAGCCACCAATCGGCCAAGGGCCTGCTCGAGTTCTTCCGGATCATCCAGGGCGAGGAGTTCCTCTCCGCGGCGCGCCAGGATCCCTACCTGCAGACCCATCCGCTGACCGATCAACGTGTCGATTACGTCGCCCAGCACGTGGCGCATTCGCCCTACAGCGACGTGCCGGACAAGCCCGAGTTCATCGAGCAGCACAAGCGCATGGTCGCGAAGCTGACCGGCTTTCTCAATCCCGCTCAGGGGCTGGCGAAGTACAAGGAGAGCGACCCGTCACCGGCGGCGCGCTACGCCAGGGCCATCGCATATTACCGCCAACCCAACATCGCCAAGGCGCTGCCGGTCATCGAAGGCCTCGTCCGGGACGAGCCGAAAAATCCCTATTTCCGCGAGTTTCAGGGCCAGATTCTGTTCGAGAACGGCAAGATCGCCGAGGCTCTCGCGCCTTACGAGGAGGCGGTGCGCCTGCAACCCGATTCCGTTCTCCTGCGCGTCTCCCTGGCACAGGTGCAGGTCGAATCCGAATCGCCCGAGCTCACCAAACGCGCCATCGCCAATCTCAACGATGCCGTGCGCCGCGAGCCAGACAACGGCGCGGCGTGGCACTTCCTCGCGGTCGCCTACGGGCGCGGCGACGATCTCGGCATGTCGGCGCTGGCGCTCGCCGAGGAAGGCATGGCGAACGGCGATCGCAAGCTCGCGCTGCAGCAGGCGACCCGTGCATTGCAACTTCTCAAGGCCGGCACGCCGGCACGGCTGCGGGCGCTTGATCTGCAGTCGCTGGCGCGCCGCAAGGACGGGTAGCCGCTCCTTCACATCCCGGCGAGCTGGCACTCTCGTGATTGCCCAACCGGCTCCCCTTCCCCATGATGCAATCCCCGCGCTCTCCCGCGAGAAGGACCGTTCATGATCGCCCGCCTCTGGTTCCGCCTTGCCGTTGCGCTGCTGACGACCATGGCCGCCCCCGCCCTCTCGCGTGCCGACGACGCGATATCCCCAGCGCAGCGCGAGGGCATCGAGAAGATCATCCACGACTACATCCTCAAGCACCCGGAGGTCATGATCGAGGCGCTGCAGTCGGCCGAGGATCGCGACCGTGCCAGTGCCGAGGCGCGCTCGCGCCAGGCGGTGGCGGCGCGGCGCTCGGAGCTGCAAGGCGACACGACGTCACCGATCGCCGGCAATCCGAAGGGCGATTTGACGATCGTCGAATTCTTCGACTACCGCTGCCCCTACTGCAAGCAGGTCGAGCCCGCGATCAACGCGCTGCTGCGCGAGGACGGTCGGGTCCGCCTGGTCTACAAGGAGTTTCCGGTGCTCGGCCCGGATTCGGTCTACGCCTCGCGGGCGGCGCTGGCGTCGCGCAAGCAGGGGAAATACACCAAGTTCCACGATGCGATGATCGCGACGAAGGGGGCGCTCGACACCGCCGTTGTGCTGCAGCTTGCGGCCGGAGCGGGGCTTGACATCGACAGGCTCAAGGCCGACATGACGTCCCCCGACGTCGAGGGGGCGATCAAGCAGAACTTTGCGCTGGCGCAGGCCCTCGAGATCCGCGGCACCCCCGCCTTCGTGATCGGCGACGAGATGGTGCCGGGCGCAGTCGACATCGCGACGCTGCGGCAGAAGATCGCCGCAGCTCGAAAAGGGTGAAGCGCAAGGAGTAGCGCCTATTCGGCGTCGGGCTGGTTCTCGGGCCGCGCCTTGATGAACGCCGGCAGCTTCGAGCAGGTGTCGAAGATCCGCTTCAGCGTGGGGTAGGGGCTGAGGTCGAGCGAATAGCGCTGCGAGTTGACGACCTGCGGGTACAGGCAGATGTCGGCGAGTCCCGGCGTGTCGCCGTGACAGAACTCGCCGGTCTGCTCGTTGTCGGCGATCAGCGCCTCGAAGGCGCGGAAGCCCTCGGCGATCCAATGGTTGAACCAGCGCTCGATGCCCTTCTCGTCCTGGCCGAACTCCTTGCTGAGGTAGCGCAGCACCCGCAAATTGTCGATCGGGTGAATGTCGCAGGCGACGATCTGCGCCAGGGCGCGGACGCGGGCGCGATCGGCGGGATGGCCCGGCAGCAGCGGCGGCTCGCCGTGCGTCTCGTCGAGATACTCGATGATCGCCAGCGACTGGATCAAGGTCTCGCCCTCGTCGACGAGCGCCGGCACCAGGCCCTGCGGATTCACCGCGAGATATTCGGGCGTGCTCTGGTCGTTGCGACGCAAATGGATGAACTCGCGCTCGGCCGACAAGCCTTTCAGGTTCAGCGCGATGCGGACGCGGAAGGCGGCCGAGGAGCGGCAAAAATCATAGAGCTTCATAGCGGCGAAAAACCTTCTCTGGGCGTGCCGCTGCAGCTTAATGCGCGACGGCGGCCGTCACAACCGTTCGTGGTCGCGGGCCGTGTTCCGATCTTTGATTGTCGTGGCGCGGATCCGGCTTGACCGGCGACCGCTATGGATTACGCCGGGAAAACGACACGGCATAAGCGCCGTTGCGTACGTCGATCAGCGGATCGTCGGAGGGCTCGATTCCATCGGTGAGCTGGCCCGGCAGAAACAGCAACGGCTTCTGCGCCTCTGCGCTGTTCGGCACCGCTTTGTCGATCGTCAGCATGCCGAGCTCCACCACTTTACGATCCGCCGGCCAGGGCTTGGTCGCGTCATCCGTCGGATCCCCGAGCGCGGCGATTTGCGCCTTGAGGTGGAAGGTCACCGGCCCGTGCTTCAGACGTTCCGGCAACTCGTCCATCAGGAAGTCCGGCGGCTGCTTCGCAGCATCGGCGGCGTCAAGATGAAGCGGCCGCTCGGGCACCATCAAATAGCGTACGGCCTGCCTCTCACCTGCCTTGTTGACGAAGACGAATGCATTGACCCCATAGTATTCTTCATCGGCGAAGCTATCGGGAGTTGTCGCCGTGGCGAAGGCGGCCGGTATCGCCGGATGGCCGGCGACGAACTCATCGAATTTCGTCGGTTTGGCGGCATTCGCCGGACTCGCCGCCAGCGCCAGCAGCAAATCGCGGAAATCGGCGCCGCTGGATACCGGAAAGAATTTGAGCGAGTTGATCACCATGTCGGTGTCGCTGCCGTCGGGCAGATGATACTTGATCGCCATGCCATGCGGATTGGCCAAATCCGAGCCGTCGGGCAGGTTCGGTATCCCCGTCGAATCCGAAAACCGCGCCGTTAGCGGAATCGTGCTGCCATCGAACAGTATCGCCTTGCTCAATGCCGCCGCCTCTGGAGACGCTTTGAAACTGCCCTCCACCACCACGCCCTTGGCGTGATTGGCGCGAAACTCGGGATGCGTCCCGAACAGCTTGTTCATCGCATCGACGATCTGGGTCTCGACGGCCTCATCTTCCGCCCAACCGGGTTCGGGCGACGCGAACCCCAGCGCTGCCACCGCGGCCAGCATCATGCGCTTCCTCATGAGAACCTCCTGCAGCAATGGTCGAGATTATTCGGCCGTAGACACCTTACCTCGATTCACCTCGAGACGCTGCCGGGCGCGTCGCGCAAGTGCTAGGCAAGCGTCGCGGCCGGCGACGAGCATCGCCTCGGAGACGTCTGAAGCCGGCATCATGCGCGAAAGCTGCAAGCTGCCCATCATCAGGCTGAAAATGGCAGATGCCGCGTCATAGGCAGCTTCCGGCGAAACTGCCCGGATCTCGGCGGCAATGACCGAGATGACCTCGTCGACGTCGTGCGCCAGGATTTCGCGCGTGCTCTTCGGGCTGCGGGCGAGCTCGGCGGCGAGGGATGCTGCGGCGCAGCCCGTCTCCGGACGATCGCGATGCGAGGTTTGGAGATAGCATTCGACGATGGCTTCCAGCCCGTCGCGACCTTCATCACGAGCCCTCCTCGCCGCTGCAGCAAGGATCTCGCGGGTGCCGCGCAATGCCGCGTCGACGGCGCCGCGGACCAAATCGTCCTTCGATGCGAAATGCGCATAGAACCCGCCATGGGTCAGGCCGGCGTCCGCCATCAGCCCGGCAATTCCCGTGGCTGCGATCCCGTCCTTTCTGAAGCGGCGGGACGCCGCCGTGACGATGCGCTGCCGCGTATCGTCCTTGCGTCCCTTCGCGTAACGCATTCGTCAGCTCCCGATCAGATCGCGGCTTGCGCCTTCAAATTATGGCCATCATATAATATGACGTACGACATACAAACGGAGAGTTCCACATGTCGGTCGCCGACCCCGTCGTCATCGTAGCCGCCACCCGCACGCCGCTCGGCCGGTTCCAGGGGGATCTTTCGGCACTCCAGGCACCGGCATTGGGCGCGCATGTCATCCGCTCCGCCTTGAGCAAGTCGGGGATCGCGGCCGAGCGCATTGACGAGGTGCTGTTCGGCTGCGTGCTTCCGGCCGGCCAGGGACAGGCGCCGGCGCGGCAGGCGGCACGCGGCGCCGGCTTGCCGGACGCGACCGGCGCAACCACGGTCAACAAGGTCTGCGGCTCGGGCATGAAGGCGACGATGCTGGGGCATGATCTGATCCTGGCGGGGTCGGCCGAGATCGTCGTGTCCGGCGGCATGGAATCGATGTCGAACGCGCCGTATCTCCTGGCCAAGGCGCGCGGCGGCTATCGCGTCGGGCATGATCGGATCTTCGATCACATGATGCTCGACGGTCTCGAGGACGCCTATGAGAAGGGGCGCTCGATGGGCGATTTCGGCGAGGCGGCAGTCGAAGCCTATCAGTTCAGCCGCGGCGATCAGGATGCCTATGCGGTCGAGACGTTGACGCGAGCGCGCCGGGCAGTCGAGAGCGGCGCCTTCGCCGCCGAGATCACGCCGATCGCGGTTCCCGCCAAGGGTGGCGACCGACTCGTCGAGAACGACGAGCATCCGCTGAAAGTCTCGCCCGAGAAGATCCCGGCGCTGCGCCCGGCCTTCCGGCCCGACGGCACGATCACCGCCGCGAGCGCCTCGGCCAATGCCGACGGCGCCGCGGCGCTGATCCTGACGCGCCGCTCGATCGCCGAGCGCGACGGCCTGCCGATCCTCGCCGAGATCAAAGGCCACGCGACGCATTCGCAGGATCCCGCCTGGTACACGACGGCCCCGATCCCGGCGATCCGCAAGCTGCTGGAAAGGACCGGCTGGCGTGTCGGCGACGTCGACCTCTTCGAGATCAACGAGGCCTTCGCGGTCGTCGCGATGGCGGCGCAGCGCGACCTTGCGATCCCGCGCGACAAGCTCAACGTCAACGGCGGTGCCTGCGCCCTCGGCCACCCGATCGGTGCGACCGGCGCGCGGCTGATCGTGACGCTGCTACATGCTCTGGAGCGGCAGGGGCTGACACGCGGCGTCGCCGCCCTGTGCATCGGCGGCGGCGAGGCGACCGCGATCGCCATCGAACGGAACTGACGATCAGGCCTTGAGGACGCCGCGGCGGATCTGGTCGAGCTCGATCGATTCGAAGAGGGCTCGGAAATTGCCCTCGCCGAAGCCCTCGTTGCCCTTGCGCTGGATGATCTCAAAGAAGATCGGGCCGATCACCGTCTGGGTGAAGATCTGCAGCAGCAGCCCGCCGCCCTCGGTCGGCGCGCCGTCGATCAGGATGCGGTTGGCGGCGAGCCGCGCGAGATCCTCGCCGTGGCCCGGCAGGCGCGCGTCGACCGCTTCGTAATACGTGTCGGGCACGTCCTGGAACGGCACGGCATTGCCGCGTAGCGTTTCGACCGTCCCGAAGATGTCCGAGGTCGCGAGGGCGATGTGCTGGATGCCCTCGCCGCGATATGCGGCGAGATACTCGGCGATCTGCGACTTGTCGTCGGCGCTCTCGTTGATCGGGATGCGAATCTTGCCGCACGGGCTGGTCATCGCCTGCGAGCGCAGACCGGTCAGCTTGCCCTCGATGTCGAAATAGCGCAGCTCGCGGAAATTGAAGAGCCGCTCGTAGAATTTCGACCATTCCGCCATGCGCCCGCGATGGACGTTGTGCGTCAGATGGTCGATGCCGGTGAGGCCGCCGCCCTTCGGGTTGGGATCCGCGCCCGGGATCGGCGAGAAATCGACGTCGTAGATCGAGCGGTCGCCGTAGCGGTCGACAAGATAGATGAGGCTGCCGCCGATCCCCTCGATGGCGGGGATGTTGAGCTCCATCGGTCCCAGCCGCGATTCGACGGGCCGGGCGCCGAGCTCGATCGCGCGGCGGTAGGCGGCGCCGGCGTCGTGCACCCGGAAGGCCATGGCGCAGACCGAGGGGCCGTGGATCCGCGCGAAGGACTGGGCGAAGCTCTCGGGCTCGGCGTTAAGGATGAAATTGACGCCGCCCTGGCGATACAGCGTCACGTTCTTCGAGCGGTGTCGCGCGACGGCGGCGAACCCCATCGTCTCGAACAACACGGCGAGCGCAGCGGTGTCGGGCGCGGCGTATTCGACGAACTCGAAACCGTCGGTTCCCATCGGGTTGTCCCACAGGGAAGCCAGTACGGGCGTCGCGGGATCGATGGCCATCTTCATCCTCCTGCGGAACTGTGGCGCCGTACAGCGCAACCCTAGCCCCGGCCGACGACGGAAGAAACCCTAGTCAAAGCAGGCGAAAGCGCCTATCTATCTGGTCGAAGTCCGACGCTGCGGGATGCGCCTCGGATCCCCCTTTTCACGATGAGAATCGAGACGGATATGGCTCGCAAGAAGCCCGTCGGCAATGCCGAATTCATCAGCTTCGACGTTCTTTACGAGGATGGGGCGCGCAGCTCCAACCGGCGCGTTCCGGCCGAAATCCTCGGCGGCCTCGACGGCGACGAGCCGGCGAAGGAGCTGATCGAGGAACAGGACCGCAAGATTGCCGAGCTTTCGGGCCGGCCGCGCGGACCGATCAAGGCGATCATGCGCTCCGGCAAATAGGCGCGAACCGGCGTGCCGCCTTACGCCGGCGTTTCGTCGTCCTCGGCGACCGGCGCGCCGTCCTCGCCGACCTTGCGCTGCGCCGTCCGCTCCTGCTGCAGCTTCAGCTTCTCTTCCCGCTTCGCGCGCTTGGCGCGGTCGCGCTCGGCACGCTGCTGGTTGTAATTCGGTTTGAAGGCCAAGCCAATCTCCTGCGGAATACCACACCGAAGGCGCTGAAGGCCTTCGCTTCGTCGAATTTGGAAGGCTAGGAGGCGGCTGCCCGCTTCTTGCGGCGCGGCGCCGGGGCAACCTGCGTCGCGGCGTCCTTCGCGGCTGTCGCCGTCGCGGCAGCGGCCAGGCGGAGTTCACGCAGACGCGCGGTCTTCTGAGAATCGGCGAGGCGCGCCTTTTCCTTGTCCTTGAGGACGTCGGCGTCGCGCTGCTGGTTCTTGTTCCAGACGGCCTGTGCCGCCCGCCGCGCTTCCGCGTCTCGCTGTTCGGCCCGGCTCATCTCGTTCTCCTTTCATCGGTCGCGGACTTTGGCGCGGCGGCTAAGCCCGCCGGCCAGGCGCCGCCTAATAGCCTTCGCGCTCCAGCCGCTTGCGCATTGCCTTGCGGTGCCGACGAACCGCCTCCGCCTTCTCGCGGACGCGCCGCTCGGAAGGCTTCTCGTAGGATCGCCGGCGCTTCATCTCGCGAAAAGTACCTTCGCGCTGCATCTTCTTCTTCAGGATGCGAAGCGCAGAACCAACGTCGTTGTCTCGAACGAAAACTTGCATACAGGCAGCCGCCTTTCCTGGCGATGCAATGGCGGCGCGGCGCGGGAATACGCCGGCGTGCAGCCGGCGCTCACGCGCCGCCGCCGCCATTCACGAACTAAGTCGCTTGGATCAGTCGGCGAGCGCGAGGTTCGCGGCCGATTCCTTGCCGCGATCACGAGCGATCTCGTAGCTGATCTTCTGCCCTTCGTTCAGGCTTCCGAGCCCGGCGCGCTCGACGGCGGAGATGTGGACGAAGACATCCTTGCCGCCATCCTGTGGTTGGATGAAGCCGTAGCCCTTCTGGGCGTTGAACCACTTGACGGTACCGACTGCCATTTATGCTCTCCAAACTTAAGTTGCCGCCCGCGTCATCGCGTGACAGATCAATCATCGATGAGGCGGAGTCTGGGTCCGGCGCCCAGTGACGGACGTGGAGAGCAGGCCGAACCCAAGCGAGTTGACGTCGTGAAAATAGCGCCCGTCGGCCAATTCCGCAAGGTTGCTGATCGAAGACTTGCCGAACGAAGCGCCGCGGCCCAACCGGAGATGCGCACATCTGCCTAGATTTTGTGCGCTTCGGCGGAAATGCAGGTAGTTTATTGGGATAACTGTTTCTTGGCGTCCCCGGCACGCAAGTCTCGTCGAGATGGTGCCGCCCCTTCGGTTCCTGATACGAAGGAACAAAACGGGTCGCGATGCCGATGGCCAGGGAATTGGCGCGACCCTATAGTTCTGCTCGTACGGTCGCGAGCCGCTCCCACCCTGGCGTCACGGAAAGCGCCCCGATGTCTCTCCGCGAGAGTTTCGACGATGCTTTGGGCCGTCGGATCATCGATTTCAACATCTGGGCCCTCGAAGGGGGGCTGAAGGGCAGCGCGACGCGCGAATTGTTCGATGCGTTCTGCCAGCGCCTCGTCACCGTCGGTTTTCCGCTGTGGCGCGGCTACGCCGCGGGGAGGACACTGCACCCGCAATGGAGCGGCTACGGCTATCTCTGGCGGCGCGAGTTTAACGCCATCGAATCGTCGCGCTTCGAGCACGGCAGCGACGACAGATCGGACTTCCTGGACAGCCCCTTCGAGTACCTGATCCGGACGGCGCAGGACGGCACCCGCAATCCGTGGCTGCGACGGCGCCTCCAGGGTCCCGATGCCGACCGTGATTTTCCCATCCTCAAGGAGATCGCCGCCCAGGGCGCCACCGACTACGTCGCGACGATCTACAGCTTCGGCCGGGGTGATCCCTCGCATGGCACCGGCGTCGCCTATTCCTTCGCGACCGCGAGATCCGGCGGGTTTTCCGGCGACGATGTGACGCTCCTCGAGAGCGTCCTGCCGGCGCTCTCGCTGGCCATCAAATCGCACGTCGGCCATGAGATCGCCGCCGGGCTTCTCGCCGCCTATCTCGGCGCCGACGCCGGCCGGCGGGTCCACGCCGGCGCGGTCCGCCGCGGCACGGTCGAGACGTTGCGCGCCGTGCTGTGGTTCGCGGACATCCGCGGCTTCACGGCGACGGCGGATGCGACGCCCGGCCTCGCGCTCATCGACCTCCTCGACGATACTTTCGAGACGATGACGAGCGCCGTCCGCGACCACGGGGGTCAGGTCCTGAAATTCATGGGCGACGGCATGCTGGCAATCTTTCCGCTGGACGAGGCATCCGACACGGCGGCGGTGTGCAGCCAGGCGGTCGGCGCCGCGACGCTGGCGATGCGCGCCCTCGCTGCCCTCAACGAGCGCCGCGCCGCCGCCGCGAAGACGACGGCGGCCGTCGATCTGGCGCTGCATCTCGGCGAGGTGCTCTATGGCAATGTCGGGGCCGTCGACCGGCTCGATTTCACGGTGATCGGCCCGGCCGTCAACGAGGTCGCCCGCATCGAGGCCCTGTGCGAACCGCTCGACCAGTCGGTGCTCGTCTCGGCCGAGTTCGCCGCGGCCGCCGTCACCTGCGCCGAACGCCTGCAGCCACTCGGACGTCATGCGCTGCGCGGCGTGCGCGAGCCGCGCGACATCCTCGCGCTGACGCTCGACTAGCCATTCGAGCAAGGTTCGAGCAAGGTTCTTACCGGAGCGACCATTCGCTCGTCCTGCTGGGGCTCGGCGGCAGGGCCGGCTCCGCGACGGGCGGTCTGGCGTGGCATCATTTCGGCTGGAGCGGAGTTTCCGCGATCGGCTTCGCTTATGCCGCTCTTGCCATCATCGTCAATTTCGCATGACGTGCCGCGCGCCTCACTAGGATCGAGGACGCATTGCCCTTTCGGGTCTCGTGAACTTCCCTGATGCGTCGCGCCATCTCATGCTATAAGGCCGGCTCCTTGCCACGAGGAGTGCTGCGGGTTGCCCGGCAATCCAACAATCCTGGTCCTCAACGGACCCAATCTCAACCTGCTCGGCCTGCGCGAGCCGGAGATCTACGGCCATGAAACCCTGGCCGACATCGAGGAGGCTTGCCTCGAGCTCGCCTCCGAGCTTGCGCTCTCCGTCGAGTTCCGTCAGACCAACCATGAGGGCCAGCTCGTCGACTGGATCCACGAGGCGCGGCAGAGCGCCGACGGAATCGTCATCAACGCCGGCGCCTATTCGCACAGCTCGATCGCCATCCTCGATGCGTTGACGGCGGCGGGGCTGCCGGTCATCGAGGTGCATATGTCGAACATCTATCGCCGCGAGAGTTTCCGTCACGTTTCGTATGTCAGCCGCGTCGCGCAGGGCGTCATCTGCGGCCTCGGCGGCCACGGCTACGAGCTCGCGCTGACGGCAATCGCGCGAATCCTGCGCAGCGGCGATTGAGCTCGAAATCAGGATTCGAAGAATGACCAAGGAAATTGACCTCACCGTCGACGCGGCTCTCGTGCGCGAGCTCGCCGAGCTGCTCGCCGAGACCGGCCTGACCGAGATCGAATATTCGGTCGGCGAACGCCGTATCCGGGTCGCCCGGAACGTGACGGCGGCCGCCCCCGCCCTGGCGATCGCCGCCCCGCCGGCGACGAAGCCCGCCGAGGCCGCGGCATCGCCCGCGCCGGCGGCCCATCCCGGCGCGGTCAAGGCACCGATGGTCGGCACGATCTACTTCTCGCCCGAGCCGGACGCGCCGCCCTTCGTCAAGCTCGGCGACAGCGTCAGCGAGGGCCAGGTCGTGCTCATCATCGAGGCGATGAAGGTGATGAACCAGATCCGCTCCCCGCGTGCCGGCAAGCTGACGCAGATCCTCGTCGCCGACGGCGCGCCGGTCGAGTATGGCGAGCCTCTCCTGGTTCTCGAGTAGCGGCGTGGCTCGAATCGTCGCAACCGGCGGACGGCGGCCTTAGGATGTTCGAGAAGATTCTGATCGCCAACCGCGGCGAGATCGCCCTGCGGATCCATCGCGCCTGCCGCGAGATGGGCATCAAGACCGTGGCGGTGCATTCGACCGCCGACGACAATGCGATGCACGTCCGGCTGGCCGACGAAAGCGTCTGCATCGGGCCGCCGCCGGCGCGCGATTCCTACCTCAACATCCCGGCCATTCTCTCGGCCGCGACGATCACCGGCGCCGAGGCGATCCATCCCGGGCTGGGATTTCTCTCGGAGAACGCCAATTTCGCCGAGATGGTCGAGGAGCACGGCTTCGCCTTCATCGGGCCGACGCCGGAGCACATCAGGCTGATGGGCGACAAGGTCGCGGCGAAGGCGGCCGCCGAGGAGCTCGGCATCCCGACCGTTCCCGGCTCGAAAGGGGCCGTCGTCAGCCTCGACCAGGCGGTCGCCGAGGCCGCGCGGATCGGCTTTCCGATCCTGATCAAGGCGGCCGGCGGCGGCGGCGGCCGCGGCATGAAGGTGGCGCAGGACGAGGCCGATCTGCGGCGGCTGGTGCCGATGGCACAGAACGAGGCGAAGGCCTATTTCGGCAACGAGACCGTCTATCTCGAACGCTATCTCGAGAAGCCGCGCCACATCGAGATCCAGATCCTGGCAGACGGCCAGGGCAATGCGATCTATCTCGGCGAGCGCGACTGCTCGCTGCAGCGCTCGCACCAGAAGCTGCTCGAGGAGGCGCCGTCGCCGGCGCTCAACGACGAGCAGCGCCGCCGGCTCGGCACGATCGCGACCGACGCGATGAAAAAGCTGAACTACCGCGGCGCCGGCACGCTGGA
This sequence comes from Rhodospirillales bacterium, assembly GCA_028291405.1. Taxonomy (GTDB): domain Bacteria; phylum Pseudomonadota; class Alphaproteobacteria; order ATCC43930; family CGMCC-115725; genus URHD0088. The sequence continues at coordinate 14,712 of JAQGID010000127.1, forward strand.
GTTCCTCTACGACAACGGCGAGTTCTTCTTCATCGAGATGAACACCCGCCTGCAAGTCGAGCATCCGATCTCGGAGGCGATCACCGGCATCGACATCGTCCGCGAGCAGATCCGCATCGCCGACGGCGCGCCGCTCAACCTCACGCAGGACGACATCAAGATCTGGGGTCACGCCATCGAGTGCCGCATCAACGCCGAGCATCCCGAGACCTTCACCCCCTCGCCCGGGCGCATCACCGGCTACCACGCGCCGGGCGGCCTCGGCGTCCGCATCGACAGCGCGCTCTACCAGGGCTATTCGGTGCCGCCGCAGTACGACAGCCTGGTTTCCAAGCTGATCATCCACGGCACCTCGCGCAACGAGTGCATCATGCGGCTGCGCCGGGCGCTCGAGGAATACGTCATCGCCGGCATCGACACGACGATTCCGCTGCACCAGCGGCTGGCGCTGGCGCCGGATTTCCTCAACGGCACCTACGACATCCATTGGCTGGAAAAATTCGTCCGCGGGGAGAAGCCCAGCTGAGCGCGGCGCCGCCTCGCTGATGGTCACGCTGACGCCCGAGCTGCTGCTGCAGGCCTATGCCGCCGGTATTTTCCCGATGGCAGAGGGAGCCGACGATCCCGAGCTATTCTGGGTCGATCCGGTCCGCCGCGGCGTCCTGCCGCTCGACGGTTTCCACATTCCGAAAAGGCTCGCCCGCACCGTCCGCGGCGGGCGTTTCGAGATTCGCTGCGACAGCGCGTTCGAGGCGGTGATGCGCAGCTGCGCAGCGGCGAGCGACGACCGGCCGCAAACCTGGATCAACGACGAGATCGTGACGCTCTACACCGAGCTGTTCCGGCGCGGCGCGGCGCATAGCGTCGAGAGCTGGCTCGAGGGCGAGCTGGTCGGCGGCCTCTATGGCGTCCATCTCGGTGCCGTCTTCTTCGGCGAGAGCATGTTCAGCCGCGTCACCGACGCCAGCAAGGTCGCGCTCGTCCATCTCGTCGCGCGGCTGCGCCAGGGCGGCTTTACCCTGCTCGACACGCAGTTCGTGACGGAGCACCTGCAGCGCTTCGGGGCCGTCGAGATCCCGCGCCGCGAGTATCATTCGCGGCTGCAGGCGGCGCTCGTCCGCCGGGCTTATTTCCCGCTGGAGCTGGCGGGCGATGTGGTGTCGTCCTTGCAGTCGAGAATGCCGACGTCGTAGACGGGATGCTCGAGCGCCGAGAGCGCCGGGCTCGATTTGAACATCCAGCCGCTGAACAGGCGCAGCGGCTTGTCCTCGGCGCCGGGCCTGACCTCGTCGATCTCGATAAAGGCGGTGGTCTCGGGCGGCTCCTCGGGCGGCCGCTTGATGCAGGCGCGAACGGTGATGCGGAGCACGCCGAAATTGACGGTCTGATCGAGTGGCGCCTCGATCGTCGAGATCCGCGCCGTCGTCTTGTCGAGGCCCTGCAGCACGGCGATCGTGCTCGCGCGCGCGGCCGAGGCCAGCGCGATCACGGCGATCGCCGCCGCCGCGGCGACGCGCGTGCAATCTCTTGCCACGATCAGCCTTTCTTGTAAGGATTGACCAGCGTCGCGACGAGTTCGCCGACGATGCGGCGGAATTGCGCCTCGTCGCAGCCCATCAGCACCGCGTCTTCGAGGGCATCCTGCGCCATCTGCCGCAGCTCGCCGAGGTTCTCGTTCAGCACCTTGATCTTCTCGACGCAGGAAACCGGCTCGCCTCCGGGGGTCCGCCACACTGTGCTCGACAGGAGATCCTGGCCCTCGCTATTTGGTCGGTGCGCCTGCGCCATCGTTGTCCTTCGCTCCGCCTTGCGTCGCCGCGCCGCCAGCCGGGGCGGGCGTCGGCGCAGTCAGGCTCGGCAGCCCGCCCGGCGGCGTCGCGGGCGCAGCCGCGCCCGAGGCTCCCTTCTGGCTGAAAATATATTGGCCGATGATGTCTTCCAGGCTCATCGGCGACTGGGTGTACTTGATCTCGCCGCCGGGCTGGATCGGATCGTCGGAGGCGCCGGGAACGAGCGCAAGGTATTTGTCGCCGAGCAATCCGCTGGAGAGGATCTCGGCGACCGAATCGCTCGGCACCTTGATAGTCGGGTCGAGGCTCATCTTGACGACGGCAAGGTAGTTCGTCGGGTCGAGCGTCAGGGACAGGATGGTGCCGACCTTGATGCCGCTGATCCGAACGTCGCCGCCGTCGCGGATGCCGTCGACTTTGTTGAACTTCGCGAACAGCGTATAGCCGCTCACCGAGCGCACCTGGCTCGTGCTGTAGGCGAAGAAAAGAAAGACCGCGGCGATGACCAGCACGACCGCGCCCATGACGGTTTCGATGACGTTCCGACTCATGCTCTTGAGGCTCCCCTCGTCCACGCCGCTGCTCGTCCTGCCGCCGGTTTACCCGGCTGGCTCATTCCGGCGTCCACGGCTCGTAATCCCCGGTCGCCTTCGCACGATGCCCGCCGCGCAGGAGCGAGCCCGGCGGCCGGTAGGCAAGGGAGGTGCCGCTGAGGTTCGGCAGGTGCTCTTTCTGCCAAGGATGCGCCGGCCGCTGATCCGGAGGCGGCGGCGCGTCGGTCGTGTGATGCAGCCAGCCGTGCCACTCCGGCGGCACGCGCGACGCCTCCGCGGCGCCCTTATAGAGGACCCAGCGGCGGTCGCGGCTCGGCATGCCGCCGCCGGGGACCCGGGCCCGATTGCCCTTCTCGCGGAAATAGCGATTGCCGAACTGATCGGTGCCGATCAGCTCGCCCTTCCACCAGGTGTACAGCCGCGTCCCGATCGTCATGAAATTCGTCAGGCCTTCAATGTCCGGCACGGCGCCGGCGGCGGACTATCGCATCGCGGCGCGCCTCGCGTCCAGCCCCTCCACGGGCGCGCGGCCGGCCATGAAAACGACCGCCGGGTATCCCGTCGCGCCGCGGCCGCGATCGATGCCCGCCACATAGGGTATTTTGTGTAAATTTGATGACCGGACACAAAATCTAGTTGCAACTGCCGCGAATTTTGGCATTCTTATAGGCCGTGGCGCGTCGTTCGCGGGCCAATGTCGGATAGCGGAAGCGCAGAACAACCCTCGTCATCAAGGCAATCGCGTTTCGTAAACCTTCTGGGCCCGGCAGCATAGTCCGCGTCCGCCCGTCACATAGTTCGATAGTATCGCAGTCAAACAGCGCTCTTGTCTTTTGCTAAACAGCAAAGGCCATGAAAATTGCGCCTCGTTGAGACTTGGTTCCTTATAACGTTCGTAACTTGCCTGCAAAAAACGCAACGATTACAAAATTCGACTTGCCTTAACCACAAACACGCCACATTCTGTCGTCCGAACCGCTTGCGCCACTAGATGTTGGGGTTGGTTCGGATTCGTTTTCGTCCGAGGGGGGCTTAAGATGCGTATCGCTCGTCGATTTACCCGTGCAGGTGAGGATCCCTACTCGGCGATCGATTTCCGCACCGCCTCGAGCGAGATCCGCAACCCGGACGGCTCGGTCGTCTTCCATCTCGCCGACATCGAGGTTCCCGCCGAGTGGAGCCAGGTCGCCTGCGACATCCTGGCCCAGAAATATTTCCGTAAGGCCGGCGTGCCGGCGCGGCTGAAGCCGGTCCGCGAGAGCGACGTCCCGGAATTCCTGTGGCGCAACGAGGCCGACGAGGAGGCGCTCGCCGCCCTACCCGCCGGGCGGCGCAACGGATCCGAGACCTCCGCCAAGCAGGTCTTCGACCGGCTGGCCGGCACTTGGACCTATTGGGGCTGGAAGGGCGGCTATTTCGACAGCGAGGCCGAGGCCCGCACCTACTACGACGAGATGCGCTACATGCTGTGCTGCCAGATGGCGGCGCCGAACTCGCCACAGTGGTTCAACACCGGCCTGCACTGGGCCTATGGCATCGACGGGCCGGCGCAGGGCCACCATTACGTCGACTACCGCACCGGCGAGCTCGTCGCCTCGCGGAGCGCCTACGAGCATCCGCAGCCGCACGCCTGCTTCATCCAATCGGTCGCCGACGACCTCGTCAACGAGGGCGGCATTATGGACCTGTGGGTCCGCGAGGCGCGGCTCTTCAAATACGGCTCGGGCACCGGCTCGAACTTCTCGAAGCTGCGCGGCGAGAGCGAGAAGTTGTCCGGCGGCGGCCGCTCGTCGGGGCTGATGAGCTTCCTCAAGATCGGCGACCGCGCCGCGGGCGCGATCAAATCCGGCGGCACCACCCGCCGGGCCGCCAAGATGGTCTGCCTTGACCTCGATCACCCGGACATCGAAGCCTTCGTCAACTGGAAAGTCCGCGAGGAGCTGAAGGTCGCGGCCATGGTCGAGGGCATGCGCATCCTCCCCAAGGAGCAGCAGGAGCACGCCCGCCGGCTGGGCCTCAAGCTCGATTACGATTTCAACGGCGAATCGTACATG